>CAIMWY010000249.1 GCA_903845315.1 uncultured Burkholderiales bacterium | reverse complement strand
GCCTCCATTGGCTTGGCCTGTGCGGTGGCTGAACCTTCGCGCACCGCCAGCGGACAAGCGGGTTTGACGGTGTGGACGCATTCGCAAGGTGTGTTCAAACTGCGCGAACAACTGGCTGCAGCATTGGGCGTGGCTGTCGACACGCTCGACGTGGTGCACAGCCCCGGCGCGGGCTGCTATGGGCACAACGGCGCCGACGACGTGGCGCTCGACGCGGCCTTTTTGGCGCAGCACTTGCAACGACCGGTGCGCGTGCAGTGGACGCGGCAAGACGAGCTGTGTGTGTCACCGATCGGCTCTGCCAGCTTGGTCGAGCTTAGCGCGGGCTTGGACACGCAAGGCCGCATCACCGACTGGCAGGCCCAGACCTGGAGCCACAGCCATTTGAACCGTCCCGGTTGGTCCAGCGGCATCAACCTGTTGGCCGCTTGGGCCTTGCAGCCCGATGCGCCCAGACCTGTCGAAAAAGACGTCACCTTGCCCTCGGGCGGTGGCTTGCGCAACATCATTCCGTATTACGACTTGCCAGCTTTGCAGGTCACGCAACACTTTGTGCCGTACGGACCAGTGCGGGTATCGGCATTGCGCTCGCTCGGGGCTTATGCCAACACCTTTGCCATCGAGTCGTTCATGGACGAGTTGGCAGTCATGGCGCAGGTGGACCCGCTCGAATTCAGACTGCGTCACGCCAAAGATGAACGTGCCAGCCACGTGTTGCGAACCACCGCAGAGGCGGCGCATTGGGCACAACGCGGCAAGGGCGGAGAGGGGCAGGGCTTGGGCCTGGCCTTTGGTCGGTACAAAAACCATGCAGGTTATTGCGCGGTGGCGGTCCAAGTGGAAGTGGGCGAAGCGATTCTCGTCAAACAGGTGTGGTGCACAGTCGACGCAGGCCGTGTGGTGCACCGCGATGGTTTGCTCAACCAAATTGAAGGCGGTGTGATCCAAGCCATCAGCTGGACACTCAAAGAAGCCGTCACTTGGGGCCCAGAGGGCATCACCAGCAGCCACTGGGATGCTTACCCGATATTGAATTTTGATGCAGTGCCCGAGATCCACATCCAACTGGTCGATGATCCCAAGCAACCCTGCCTTGGCGCGGGCGAGGTGGCGGCAGGCCCTGTGGGCGCAGCCATTGCCAATGCGGTGGTGCATGCACTGGGTGTACGGCCTAGGCATTTGCCCATGACGCCCGATCGTTTGCTGCAGGTGATTCACGCGCAAGTGTGATCAGGTTTGTACCAGTCGCGTGGGTCGCGTATTGTGGATGACGGCGAGTTTGGGCTGTCCAAGGTCTTGTCTTTCAGGTGTAGGCTTGGGGCATGAACGACACCAACCCGTCTGCACCAGCGACCTGTTCTGACAGCATCCCCCCTGACCTGAGTGCGCATTTGCGGGTTCGGCGTGTGGCCATCGACACCTACCGCGAAAACGTGGCTTACCTACACCGCGATTGCGCTGTCTACCGAGCCGAAGGTTTCCAAGCCTTGTCAAAAGTTCAGGTGCGCGTCAACGGTCAACATGTGTTGGCCACCCTCAATGTGGTGGACGACGCAGGCATTGTGGGTTGTGGTGAAGTGGGTTTGTCTGAAGACGCTTTTGCGCAGTTGGGTGTCGAAGACGGTCATCTGGCCTCTGTGTCGCAAGCTGAACCCTCAGTCTCCATGGATGCCTTGTCTCGCAAGATCAATGGCGAGCGCTTGAATAAAGAAGACTTTTTGGCCATCGTGCGCGACATTGCGCAACGTCACTATTCCAAGATAGAACTCACCGCATTTGTGGTCGCCACCAACCGGGGTGAGATGGACCGCGAAGAGGTTTATTTTTTGACTGAAGCCATGGTGGCTTCTGGCCGCCAACTCGACTGGCGCGAACCGTTGGTGGTCGACAAACACTGCATTGGGGGTATCCCTGGCAACCGCACCTCGATGCTGGTGGTGCCCATCGTGGCGGCGCACGGCATGCTATGCCCCAAAACATCGTCACGGGCCATCACCTCGCCTGCAGGCACGGCAGACACGATGGAAGTGCTGGCCGATGTCGAGTTGCCATTTGACAAACTGTCTGAGATTGTGCGCAGCCACCGAGGTTGTTTGGCCTGGGGTGGCACGGCCAATTTGTCACCCGCCGACGATATTTTGATTTCGGTGGAGCGTCCGTTATCTCTGGATTCACCCGCTCAGATGGTGGCGTCGATCTTGTCGAAAAAAATCGCCGCAGGATCCACGCACTTGGTGCTCGACATTCCCATAGGTCCCACCGCCAAGGTGCGCTCTATGCCCGATGCCCAGCGCTTGCGGCGTTTGTTTGAGTACGTGGCCAAGCGCATGCACTTGTCCTTGGAGGTGGTGATCACCGACGGTCGCCAGCCGATTGGCTTTGGCATTGGCCCCATGTTGGAAGCGCGCGACGTGATGCAGGTGCTTGACAACGACCCGCATGCACCAAACGACTTGCGCCAGAAATCATTGCGCCTAGCGGGTCGACTCATCGAATGCGACCCCGATGTGCGCGGTGGCGACGGCTTTGCCATTGCGCGTGACATTTTGGATTCAGGGCGCGCCCTGGCGCAGATGAACGCTATTCGACAAGCGCAGGGCGCCCACGATTTTGACCACAACCACCCACCCTTGGGTGTCTTGACGTTCGAGGTGTGCGCTGCATCGGCGGGCATGGTCATTGGCATCGACAACCTGCAAATCGCCAACATCGCGCGGCTTGCGGGTGCGCCCAAGGTGCCGTCGGCCGGGGTGGACTTGTTGCGCAAGCTCGGTGATACGGTGGCGGTGGGCGATGTGTTGTACCGCGTGCACTGTGCGTTCCAATCTGATCTGGCCTTTGCCCGTCAACTCAGCGAGAAGTTCAACAGTTACACCATGGGCAGCTCCGAAGAGCTGGCCCATGTGTTTGTGGAGTTTTGATGCGTCCCAAACCTGTGATTTTGTATTTCGAGGACGAGCAACGAACGGCGCTGCAACTCGCCGCGTTGACCGACTGGGCCTGCGCCCAGATTGAACGCCATCGGTTTCCAGATGGTGAACTCAAACTGCGCTTGCCCGCATCAGTCCCCAATCGTGTGGTGTTGCTGCGCAGCCTGTCACAGCCGAACGAAAAATTGCTCGAAGTGTTATTGGCTGTTCAAACCGCCCGTGCTTTAGGGGCGCAGCATGTGACCCTGGTATCGCCTTATCTGGCCTATATGCGACAAGACATGGCCTTTGTGCCGGGAGAAGCGGTGAGCCAGCGCATCGTGGGGCAATTTTTGGCGTCCATGCTCGATGCCTTGGTCACCGTCGATCCGCACTTGCACCGCATTGCTAAGCTTGAAGAAGTCATCGATGTGCCCCAAGTGACCGTGCTCAGCGGTGCGCCCTTGCTGGCCGATTGGATTGCAAAGCAACATGCGCAACCGTTCTTGGTGGGGCCTGACAGTGAGTCCGCCCAGTGGGTGGCGCAAGCCGCACAAGCTCACGGGTTTGACCATGCCGTGTGCAACAAGGTCAGGCACGGCGACCGCGCGGTGACGATTGCCTTGCCCGCTGTGGATGTGCATTCACGCAACGTGGTGTTGCTTGACGACATGGCCAGCAGCGGACGCACCTTGGCGGGTGCCGCGCGTCAACTGCTGGCGGCGGGTGCTGCCAGCGTGGATGTGGGCGTGACCCATGCCTTGTTTACCGCAGATGCTTTGGAAGTGATGGCTCAGGCCGGGGTGTCCCATGTGTGGAGCACCGACTGCGTCTCTCATGCCACGAATGTGGTGAGCATCATGCCCGCTGTGGCCCAAGCACTCACCCAAGCATAGATTTAGCGCGAAAGACAGAGCGCTGTGCTCAATGGGTCTCAATCGATGCGGGTTCAAATTGAACAAACAGGTGGTTGTTTTCTAGGTGAATATGTTCGATCAAATCATCATGCAGTCTTGCGGTGCCTGCATAAAGCGCTTGCCAGGTATTGCACGCGTCACTGGGGGCTTGATGCTGACGGGTCAATTCAGCCAATCTCTCGAGTTGCCCTCCATGATGGATATGTTCTTGGCGCATCACACCGATGGAATGAACTGACATCGGATGGATGCCTGATTTGAGCAATGGAAACAATATGTCTTCCTCCTTGGCCATGTGGTTCAGCAACTCTTGTTCCATCATTTCTAGTTGAGCGGCCAGTCCCTTTGGCACCATGGGATGTTCGCAGTGGACGGCTTCAACACGACGCGCCATGCGAATGAGCTCTGGCAGCTGTTTGCGGTGAACTGCGTGGTAGCGCTCAAGAATGTGATCGATCAGCGCGTTTGCCGTTGCCTCAATAGTCAAATTGTCGTCGTGATCCAGTGCGTGAATTTCACTCAGCACCTGATTTGCATTCAAACCCTTTTCTGCGCAAGCGCTCTCCAAGGACTGCTGTCCTCCGCAACAAAAGTCCAACTTCAATTTTCGAAAGATGGCTGTTGCCCCCGGGTTCTGAACAGCGATGGTTCCAAGGCTTTGATTTGAATTGGCACTGTGCAGTATCGATTGCTGTGGCATGAGATCTCCTAAATGTTCATTGATAATGAATCTATTATGGTTTAAGATTCATATAAAGTGAATGTTTTAAATATACGCCTGAAGAACTAGGACTTATGAACGATGCGATTGACACAATGGACCGACTACAGTCTGCGAGTGCTGATGTACTGTGCCCAGTGCGAAACACGGCAAATGGGGGCAACTATTCAAGAGATTGCAGATCGACACGACATCTCTAAAAGTCACTTGACCAAAATAGTGATGACATTAGCGGGCGCTGGTTATTTGCAAACCACGCGTGGGCGAGGTGGCGGCATACGACTGGGCCGTCCATCGAGCGAAATCAGAGTCGGGGACGTTGTGCGTAAAACTGAAACTGATTTTGTAATCGTTGAGTGCTTTGATCAGTCTTCGAGTTCCTGTGCGCTCATGCCGAGTTGCCGTTTAAAGAAGGTCTT
>CAIMWY010000248.1 GCA_903845315.1 uncultured Burkholderiales bacterium | reverse complement strand
CGCATCATCAGCATGAGGAAAGCAAATGACCGCGAAAAAGCCTTCTACGACCGCTACGTGGAATGATGTGGACGATGCGCCAGAGCTGACAGAAAAATTTTTCAAAACGGCCGATCAATACCAAGGTGCACAACTTCAAAAGCGGGGGCGTCCAAAAGCGGCCGTGACCAAAGAGCCCGTCAAACTGCGCCTCGATGCTGACGTGTTGGCTGCTTTGCGTGCAAGTGGTGAAGGTTGGCAAACCCGCATCAACGACACCTTACGTGCGTCGCTCAAGCTGGCTGGAAGGGTTTGACTTCGGCTGTAAGTCGAGCAAGAGCCCAGCACACATCACCCAGCATGGCGAGCAATTGCTGGCTCAAGCCATATTTCAGGCCTTGCCTGCGTGCTTTTTGAAATGCTCCATGAAGGCCTGCGCAGCGGGTGCGGCATCGACCCCTGATTTGGTCAAGGCCACAATTTGGCGCGACACCGTGGGCGAGACCAAGGCCAGCGTGGCAATGGACGACGAAGGCGACAAGGCTTGCGCGCGCGAGATGGCGTAAGACGGCAACACCGACACGCCCTCGCCTGCAGCCACCAAACCCAAGGCTGTGGCTACCTGCGACACCTCGTAGGCGGGTTGTAGGCGTCGGCTCCAACGGGCAAACGCTTGGTCCACCAGCGTGCGCAAACCACTGCCGTGGCGCATCAAGATCAAGGGTTCACTCAGCAACTCTTGCCAAGCCACCTCACGCTGCTCGGCCAAAGGGTGGGCGCTGTGGCATGCCAGCATCAAAGTGTCGGCATACAAGGCCGTGGCCTGCAAATCAGCAGCGTCGTCGTTGGCCGTGCACACCGCCATGTCCACCTGCCCCTGGCGCACCAGCGCCGGCAAAGAATCGACCGGGCCGTCGAGCAACTCCACCCGCACCTGCGGATGTTGCAAGCGAAAACTGGCAATCAATTGCGGAAACAAAGCGCTCGCCAACAAGGGGGTAGCGACCAAGCGCAGCACGCTGTTTTTTACCTGCTGCGCGGCGTGCAAACGGCTCAAGCCTTGTTCCAATTCGGCAAACACACGTTCGACCGTGGGCAAAAACTGCTGGCCCGCCTCGGTCAACACCAAGCGGCGGGTGGTGCGCTCGAACAAGCGCACGCCCACATCGTCTTCCATGGCGCGCACCAGCATCGACAAGGCCGAGGGGGTGAGGTGCAACTTGGCGGCTGCGCGCGTCATGCTGGACTCTTGGGCCACGGCCAAAAAAGCACGCAGCTGACGCAAACTCAAGTTGGAAGTGACGAGTTGCTTAGACATGCTCACAGAATAGCCTGCATGACCGCCAAAAATTTCTCGCGGTACAGATGTTTGCTGCTCGTGACCTCACGCCCTGCCACCGCGCGGCGCCGCCACGTGGGTGATGGGGTGGAAAACACCAAGGCATCCAAGACCTGGGCCAAGGGCACGCCTGCCAGCGCATCGCTGTCGGTGTCCAGCTCCAACCAATCGGCACGTTGGTCCAACGCCAGTCCGCCCAGCGGCAGTCCCGTGGCCGCCACGCCGCCGCGCCAGGCGTTGTCCAGCAACACGGCAGCGCTAGACCCCACACCTTGCTGACCATCGAGCGCCACATTGCGCCGTTGCCCGCGCAAGCGTTGGCCGTATTCCAACCACCGCAACTCTTCCTGCCAGTTGCGGTTGATGTGACTGTCGGTGCCAATCGACCAGCGTAAATCGTGGCTGAGTGCTTGCGGCATTTCGAAAAAGCCATCGCCCAAATTGGCTTCGGTGCTGGGACAAATCACCACACTCGCCTGCCGTTGTGCCAGTCCCTTGATTTCCTCAGACGTCGCATGGGTGGCGTGCACCAAGTTCCAGCGCGCATCTACCGGCGCGTGGTCAAGCAACCATTGAATCGGTCGTTGTCCATGGTGGCTCAAGCAATCGTTGACCTCTTTTGTTTGCTCGGCCACATGGATGTGAATCGGCCCATCGGTCACAGCCGATGCCACCTCGCGCAAAGCCACCGCATCCACCGCCCGCAGAGAATGCAGGGCCACACCTGCATTCAACAGCAGCGCTGACTGGCGCGATGTGCCCTGTCCCGCGCGACGCGCCAAAGCGTTGACGGCTTCGCGCAAGGCCAGCACCGACGCCGGGGTGGAGGCAAAGCGGCGTTGCATGTCGGTCAAACCCGGTTGGCCAAAGCCTTGGTGCATGTAGAGCGTGGGCAACACGGTCAGGCCCATGCCCACCGTTTGGGCCGCGCGCACCAACGCCCAGGTCATCTCCCCCGGGTCGGCATAGGCGCTGCCATCGGGCGCGCGGTGCAGGTAATGGAACTCGCACACCTGGGTGTAGCCCGCATCCAGCAACTCGGCATACAGCCAAGTGGCAATCGCTTCGAGCTGCGCGGGTTCCACGCGCAAGGCAATGCGGTACATGCGCTCGCGCCAGCTCCAAAAATCGTCGCCGGCGCGTTGGCTGTGTTCGGCCAAGCCCGCCATGGCGCGTTGGAACGCGTGGCTGTGCGCGTTGACCATGCCCGGAATCACCCAGCCCAAGGCGCTGGCCCCATGGGCTTGCTCAGACGTGGGCGAGGGAGTGATGACCGACCAACACCCCCGCGCATCGGCTTCAAGCAACACGTTGGCGACCCAAGCGCCGTGCGTCTTGCCTGGCAACCAGGCCTGCTGCGCCAACCACTTCATCGCGGCAAGGCCTTCACAGCATCCAGGCCTGCGCGCACCATGGCCTGGAGCACGGGCTGGCATTGGGCGGCCAAAGCCGCGTCGTAGGCATAGGGTGCCACTTCTTGCATGTACAAGCTCTGGCATTTCTCTAATTGCACAACATGAATGCCACCCGCTGGGTTGCCATAGTGGCGCGTGGTGTACCCGCCTTTGAAACGACCGTTCACCACGTGGCTGATGCCCGGCGCATCTTGGCAAGCCTGGGCTACGGCGAGGGTGACACGCGCATCGGCGGCTTTGCCGTCGGCCGTGCCAATGTTGAGGTCGGGCAAGCGTCCTTCAAACAACCACGGAATGGCGCTGCGAATGCTGTGCGCATCCCACAGCAAGACCTGGCCGTGCAAGGCTTGCAAGCGTTGCAGCTCTTGCGCCAAAGCGTCGTGGTAAGGCTGCCAATACTGGCTGCGGCGCGCCAGGCGCTGGGGCATGGACGGCTCGCAACCCGGCTGGTACAGCGGGTCACCGGTGAAGAAACGCGTGGGACACAACTCGGTGTTGGAGGCGCCGGGGTACATGGGCGTGTCGTCGGGCGGACGGTTGAGGTCGATCACATAGCGCGAGGTGGTGGCACGCAACACGCTGGCCCCCAAGCTTTCGAGGAAGTTGTAGAGCGTGGCCAAGTGCCAATCGGTGTCTTCCACATCCAGAGCACGCGGCACATACAAAGCACGCAGCTCATGTGCAATGTCGGTGCCAATGTGCGGCATGCACACCAGCAAGGGCGCGCTGCCCTGCGTCAACTCAAACACGTTCATGGCGTCGTCTCTTTCAGGGGCTGGCCGCCCCAAATGGTTTGTCTTCTTGGGTTGGCGCCCATGGCATAACAAAGCTCAGCCGGGTGCGCCACATCCCACAGCACAAAGTCAGCGCGCTGCCCGGCCACCAGTTGTCCTCGGTCGTGCAAACCCAATGCCTGCGCCGCATGGCGGGTGGCGCCCAGAAGCGCTTCTTGGGGCGTCAAGCGCATCAGCGTACACGCCATGTTGAGCATCAGCAACATCGAGGTGCAGGGCGAGCTGCCCGGGTTGCAATCGGTCGACACCGCCATGGGCACCTGGTGTTCTCGTAACCACGCGATAGGTGGCACGCGGGTTTCGCGCAAAAAGTAAAACGCGCCCGGCAGCAACACGGCCACCGTGCCCGCAGCGGCCATGGCGCGCACGCCGTCTTCGCTCAACCACTCCAGGTGGTCGCAACTCAAGGCGCCGTACTTGGCGGCCAAGGCCGCGCCCTGGCTGTCGCTGAGTTGCTCGGCATGCAGCTTGACGGGCAAGCCCAAACGCTGCGCGGCATGGAACACCCGCTCGGTTTGCGCCAGACTGAAACCAATGCGCTCGCAAAACACATCCACCGCATCGACCAAGCCAGCGTCATGGAGCGGGCCCATCATGTCGACCACGGCTTGGATGTAGTCGTCAGCGCGGCCTGCGTATTCAAACGGCAGCGCATGGGCGCCCAAGAACGTGGTGCGCACCTGCACCGCGTGCTGCTCGCCCAAACGCCGCGCCACTTGCAAGCACTTGCGCTCGTGCTCGAGCGACAGTCCGTAACCCGATTTGATTTCTACCGTGGTCACGCCCTCAGCCATCAGTGCCTTCAAGCGGCGCTGCGCTTGCAAGTACAAGCTCTCAGGCGAAGCGTCACGCGTGGCCTGCACGGTCGACACAATGCCTCCGCCTGCGCGTGCCACCTCTTCGTAACTGGCGCCGTTGAGCCGCAACTCAAACTCGTGAGCGCGTTCACCGCCGTACACCAAGTGGGTGTGGCAATCGATCCAGCCTGGTGTGATGAGCGCACCCTGTGCATCGTGCACCTCGGCCGCCTGCAACCACTGCGGCGGCAGCTCATTTGCAGACCCTGCCCACACAATCTGTTCACCGTCAGACACCAGGGCACCGTTGTCGATCAAGCCATAGCCATCGGTGGCACCTGCGGCACAGGTGACCAAACGGGCGTGGGTCCAGAGTTGGGGTTTCATGCGGCGCCTTCAATGAACAACCACAGCGCATGCGGACTGTGCACTTGCACCGCCTCTTTCGCCACCTCGTGCGCCGCCAGCATGCGCCAAGCCAAGGTGTGGCGTGGCACAGACAGCGACTGCGTGCCCTGCGTGATGCGGGTGTCGTCGTGCAGGGCAAACACGGCGGCCAAGCCCGCGACGGCAGGCGTGTGGACATGCGTCTGCGCGCGCACGCGTTGCATGTGCGCGGGCAAGCCTCGCGTCATCAGATTGAAGTCCAGCGTGGCACCCTCAATCAAGTCACAGTCGCAAGACCACTCGCCATCAAATGCCAACACCGCGCTGTGCGCATTCAAGCGGTGGGTGGCTTGCGGAAAACGCAACACCACACCTGCGCCGTCAAGTACAGCAAACCAACGCTGGGTGTTCTCAAAGCGCGAGAACGGACCATGGGCTGCCACATCGGCCACCGACAAACGCCAGCGCCAGTCGGTGCTTGTCGGACCCGACAACAACTCACGCGTCACACCACCGCCATTGCGCCAAGGTGTGGCCGCTGCATCGGCCAGTGCCAGCAGTTGCCAATCTGCAGTGTGGCTCGTCATGCTTGAAAGTCTCCGCTGAAGCTGTAGCGCGTGCCCGGATACACCAAGCGCGCCAAACTCGCCACATGGCTGGCACTCACCGTGCGGCGCACCATCACCAAGCAGGCCTCGTGTTTGCGAATGCCCAGCAGCTTGGCTTCTTCGGCACTGGGCAAACAGGCTTCGATGGAGTAGCTGGCTTGGGTCAAGGGCGCGTGATCCAGCAGATGGCGCGTGGGCGTGGTTTGGGTGAAGTCTGTTTTCAAATAATCCGGCGCCGCCAGTGGGTTGACATACCGGTCTTCGTATTGAATGGGCACACCGTTTTCCAAATGGATCAGCACGGTATGAAACACCGACTGTCCAGTGCGCAAACCCATGCGTTGCGCCAAGGCTTGTGGCGCACGCAGCGTCTCCACTGTGAGAACGCGGGTGGCATGCACATGACCACGTTCGGTGACCTCTTCTTGGATGTCTCGGATGGTGAGCTGCGAAGACACCTGGTGCAACTCGGCCACAAAGGTGCCCGAGCCTTGCACGCGCCGCACCAGGCCATCGGCCATCAATTCACGCAAAGCGCGGTGGATGGTCATGCGACTCACGCCAAAGCGGTGCATCAACGCACTTTCGCTGGGGACCGGGTCGCCCGACACCCACACACCCAAGCCTATTTGGGTGCGTACATAGGTTTTCACTTGCTCGTAAACAGGGG
>CAIMWY010000247.1 GCA_903845315.1 uncultured Burkholderiales bacterium | reverse complement strand
TGGCTTTATAGATCATGGCCACTTCACCGTCTGGGTCGGCCACCACCGTGGGTTTGCCGCTGTCGGCTTGCAAGCGAATTTGCATGTTCAAGGGCAAGGCACCCAAGTAGTCCATGCCGTATTGCGCGGCCATCTTCTTGCCTCCATCGACGCCAAAAATATGTTCGATGTGCCCGCAGTTGCTGCACACGTGAACCGCCATGTTCTCAACCAAACCAAGGATGGGCACGCCCACCTTCTCGAACATCTTGATGCCTTTTTTCGCGTCCAGCAGCGCAATGTCTTGCGGGGTGGTGACGATCACCGCGCCTGTCATGGGCACGCGCTGGCTCAAGGTGAGTTGGATGTCACCCGTGCCGGGGGGCATGTCGACGATCAGGTAGTCCAAGTCTTTCCAGTTGGTTTGACGCAGCAACTGCTCCAAGGCTTGGGTGGCCATGGGGCCGCGCCAGATCATGGCTTCGTCTTGGTCCACCAAAAAGCCAATGGACATGACTTGCACGCCATAGTTCTCCAGCGGGTCCATGGTTTTGCCGTCTTCGCTTTCAGGGCGCCCCTCAATGCCCATCATCATGGGTTGGCTGGGGCCATAAATGTCGGCGTCGAGCAAACCCACTTTGGCACCCTCGGCGGCCAAGGCCAGCGCCAGGTTGGCAGCCGTGGTGCTTTTGCCCACACCGCCTTTGCCAGAGGCCACGGCGATGATGTTTTTGACTTGGGGCAACAGCTGCACACCGCGCTGGGCCGCGTGGGCCACGATTTGGGTGGTGATGTTGACCGACACATTGCCCACACCGGCTACGCTTTTGGCAGCGGCAATCAGGTGCTTGCGCATGTCTGCGATTTGGCTTTTGGCCGGGTAGCCCAGCACCACATCAAACGACACATCAGCGCCTTGGATGTGTAAATTTTTGAGCGCCTTGGTGCTCACAAAGTCTTTGCCCGTGTTGGGGTCGAGCACAGTTTGTAGGGCGGTATTGAGCGCCTGCTCGGTCAATGCCATGGGGGAGATCTCCAGATATGAAGCGCCAGAGTCTAGCGAACTAAAATTAGTCCCTTCGCCCCAAGGTCTTGTCCTCCATGTCTCAGCGCCAGCTCTTCGTCACCACCGCCCTGCCCTACGCCAATGGCAACTTTCACATTGGCCACATCATGGAATACATCCAGGCCGACATTTGGGTGCGCTACCAGCGCATGCAGGGCCACCAGGTGGATTTTGTGGGCGCCGACGACACCCACGGCGCCCCCATCATGATTGCGGCTGAAAAGGCCGGCATCACACCACAACAGTTTGTGGCCAACATTGCTGCGGGTCGCAAGCCTTACCTCGACGGTTTTCACATTGCATTCGATAACTGGCACAGCACCGACGCGCCAGAGAACCACGAGTTGGCCCGCCAGATTTACCGCGACTTGCGCGACATCGCCGAGTCACAAGGTGGCTCGCTGATTGAGCGACGCACGATTGAGCAGTTTTTTGACCCCGAGAAGAACATGTTCTTGCCGGATCGCTTCATCAAAGGTGAATGCCCCAAGTGCCACGCCAAAGACCAGTACGGCGACAACTGCGAGGTATGTGGCGCGGTGTATGCCCCCACCGATTTGATCAACCCGTTCTCGGCCTTGTCAGGGGCCAAGCCTGAATTGAAAAGTTCTGAGCATTTTTTCTTCAAGCTGTCGGATCCGCGTTGTGTTGAGTTTTTGCAAAACTGGACGCAAGACGGCAAGCTGCAACCCGAAGTGGCCAACAAGGTCAAAGAGTGGTTCAGCGTGCGCACCAACCCCGATGGCTCCACCAGCGAAGGCTTGGGCGATTGGGACATTTCGCGCGATGCGCCCTACTTTGGCATTGAAATCCCGGATACGGCGATCGATGGGGCACCCGCCAAATACTTTTACGTCTGGCTCGACGCACCTGTGGGCTACCTGGCTTCGCTGAAAAACCTGCTCGACCAACGCGGCGTTGACTACAACGCCTACATGGCCAACCCGAATCTGGAGCAAATCCATTTCATCGGCAAAGACATCGTTACCTTCCACACTTTGTTTTGGCCGGCCATGCTGCACTTCAGTGGTCGCAAGACGCCCGACCAAGTGAATGTGCATGGCTTCCTCACCGTCAACAACGGCGAAAAAATGAGCAAGAGCCGTGGCACGGGTCTGGATCCACTCAAGTACTTGAGCCTTGGCATGAACCCCGAGTGGCTGCGTTATTACTTGGCCACCAAACTGTCTGCTCGCAACGAAGACATTGACTTCAATGCCGATGACTTCATGGCGCGCGTGAACAGCGATTTGATTGGCAAGTTTGTCAACATCGCCAGCCGAGCCGCAGGTTTTTTGACCAAACGATTTGACGGAAAACTGACCCAAGCATTTGATACGCAAGGCGGGGCGTTGCTTTTGGAGATTCACGCTGCAAAACAGAGCATTGCACAGGCTTACGAAACACGCGAGTTCGGTAAAGCCAGCCGTGAAATCATGTTGCTGGCTGATAAAGTGAATTCTTATGTGGATCAACACAAGCCTTGGGACTTGGCCAAAGACGCCGCCAACAACGAGGCACTGCACCAAGTGTGCTCGGTGCTCATCAATGCGTTTGCAGCGTTGAGTCGCTACTTGGCACCCGTGCTGCCGTCACTCGCACATGCGGTGGAAGCTTTCACCGGCACGTCCATGCAACACTGGTCCGCCAAGGGCCACGTCACCCAAATTCAACCTTACCAACACCTGATGCAACGCGTCACCCCCGAGCAGCTCGATGCGCTGTTCGAACCCCCGGTTGCGGTGGAAGAAAAACTCACCCCCGGCGGCGGCAGTTCAACAGCCCCCACGCTCGGCACTGACGTGTCCTCGCTGCCCCCCGAGGGGGCTGGACTCGCCTTGGGGCGGCCCGGCGGCGAGTCCATCGCCCCCACGATCTCCATCGACGACTTTGCCAAGATCGATTTGCGCATAGCACAGATCGTCAATTGCGAAGCGGTGGAAGGTTCGGTCAAGTTGCTGCGCCTGACGCTGGATGTGGGTGAAGGCCAAACGCGCAATGTCTTCAGCGGCATTGCCAGCATGTACAAGCCCGAAGACTTGGTGGGCAAACTCACCGTGATGGTGGCCAACTTGGCACCGCGCAAAATGAAGTTCGGCGTGTCTGAGGGCATGGTGCTCGCGGCCAGTCACGCCGATGAAAAATCCGAGCCCGGTATTTATGTGTTGCAACCCTGGCAAGGCGCCAAACCTGGGATGCGGATTCATTAATTGGGTTCTGACCCTAATTAACCAATTAACCCATTCAATTGATGACCACTTTTCGCCCAAAGCTATTGGATTCCGTTGCGGGGTATGACCGTGGTCGTTTGATTCAAGACGTGGGGGCGGGGTTGACGGTGGGCGTGGTGGCTCTGCCACTGGCCATGGCGTTCGCCATTGCTTCAGGACTCAAGCCTGAAGCGGGACTGTTCACCGCCATCATTGCGGGTTTTTTGATCTCGGCGCTGGGCGGCAGCCGGGTGCAGATTGGCGGTCCGGCAGGCGCTTTCATCGTGATCGTGTATGGCATCTTGGAGCGCTATGGCCTAGCCAACTTGATGATTGCCACCGCCATGTCGGGCTTGATATTGTTGGCCATGGGCTTGCTGCGTTTGGGCACGCTGATTCGCTTCATTCCTATTGCGGTGGTGATTGGTTTTACCAACGGCATTGCGGTGCTGATCATGGTGTCGCAAGTGAAAGACTTTTTGGGTTTGCACGTGCAAAACATGCCCGCTGATTTTTTTGGCATCTTGTCCACGCTGAACGCCAACCTCCACACCATGAACCACCAAGCCTTGGCCTTGGCAACCGTCTGCCTCAGTGTGCTGGTTGCTTGGCAATTGCTGCTGCCCCGTTGGCACACACAACACCCCTTGAGCAAGAAATTCTCAGTGATACCGGGCTCGATCGTGGTGTTGGTGGGGGCCACACTGGCCAGCCAAGGCTTTGGGCTAGAGGTAGAAACCATTGCCTCGCGCTTTGGCAACATCCCGAATGCCTTGCCCGCCTTTGCATGGCCCAGTTTTGACTGGAACACCGTCAAACAACTGCTGATGCCGGCCACCACCTTGGCCCTGCTGGGTGCTATTGAATCCCTGCTGTGCGCGCGCATTGCTGACCAAATGATGGCTGAGTCTCCCTACGGGGACCACCACGACGCCAACCAAGAGTTGATGGCTCAAGGCATTGCCAACTTGGTGACGCCATTCTTCGGCGGCATGCCCGCCACTGGCACGATTGCCCGAACTGTGACGAATGTGAAAAACGGTGGGACCAGTCCTGTCGCAGGCATGGTGCATGCCGTGACCTTGCTGGCCATCATGTGGTTGGCTGCGCCTTTGGCGGGTAGCGTGCCGTTGGCAGCGCTGTCGGCCATTTTGATGTTTGTGGCTTGGAACATGGGCGAATGGCACGAGTTTGTTCACCTGCGCCAATTCCGCATGCCCTACCGCATCTCGCTGATCGCGGTGTTCTTGCTCACGGTGATCGTGGATTTGACGGTGGCGGTTGAAGTGGGGCTGATCGCCGCTTGCCTGACTTTCATTTACCGCATCTCCAGCCTCACCCGCGCTGAGGTGGTGGACGCGCAACACTTTCCTGTGCTGACAGGTCTGCGCCACGAGGTGCATGCGCATCGACTCTACGGCGCCTTGTTTTTTGGCGCAGTTAAGTTGGTCGAGGCCATGCAAGACCAGCTGCCCAGCAGGGCTTTGGTGCTGGACTTGAAAAACTTGATCTACATCGACTCGTCGGGTGCCGACACCTTGCTGGCTTTGGTGCGTGCTTGCCACAAAAAACAGGTGCGTTTGATCGTCTGTGGACTGAGCAACCAACCTTTGGACATTGCCGAGCGAAGCGGCTTGCTGGCCTTGGTGTCGTCGGCTGATTTGGCGCCTGATTTAGCCCAAGGCTTGGCGCTGGTCACCGGTCGCTAAAATCAACCCAATTGAAGGAAACTGCCCCATGTCTATTTTTCAGCGCGACCACTACACCTCAGAGGCTACCCAGTTCATTGAGCAGCTCAAAGCCCAAAAGCCTCTGCTTGAAGCACAACAACGCGATGGCCGCGCCCTGTTGTGGGACAAAGCGGTAGACCGTGACGTGCAAGCCGAGTTCGGCGCGGCACGTGTGGCGCAGCAACCCTACGTCTACCAAACCAAGGCCTGAGCCCCACAGTAAGCGGTGCTGGCGTGACCCCCACTGAACAAGCGCTGTCTGAGGCGGCAGACACCCCTGTGGTCATGCCCCAGGTGGTCGACCACGTGGCCGTGGCAAAACTGTATGGCGAACCGTTGTTCACCATGCCGCATGATCTGTACATCCCGCCTGACGCGCTGGAAGTTTTCCTGGAGGCCTTTCAAGGCCCCTTGGATTTGCTGCTCTACCTCATTCGCAAACAAAACTTCAACATCCTCGACATTCCCATGGCGGCGCTGACGCGCCAGTACCTGAGTTATGTAGACGAAATTCGCAACCGCAACCTGGAGCTCGCCGCCGAGTACTTGCTGATGGCGGCCATGCTGATTGAAATCAGATCACGCATGTTGCTGCCACCCAAGAAGGTGGCCGAGGGCCAAGAACCCGAAGACCCACGAGCGGAGCTGGTGCGCCGCCTGCTCGAATACGAACAGATGAAATTGGCGGCTGCCAAGCTCAACGAAGTGCCGCAGTTTGGCCGCGACTTTTTGCGCGCGCAGGTCTACATTGAGCAATCGTTGCAACCGCGTTTTCCAGAAGTGCATGTGGTGGAGTTGCAGCAAGCCTGGGCCGACATTTTGAAGCGCGCCAAGCTGGTGCAGCACCACAAGATTTCACGCGAAGAGTTGTCGGTGCGCGAACACATGAGCATCGTGCTCAAGCACTTGCAAGGCAAACGCTTTGTCGAGTTTGAAAACCTGTTCAATCCCGAACAAGGCGTGCCCGTGCTGGTGGTGACCTTCATTGCCTTGCTCGAACTGGCCAAAGAAACCCTGATCGACATCACCCAAGCCGAGGCCTTTGCGCCCATTTACGTGCGCCTGGCCTACACGCCCAGCTGACCGCGACCCGCATGGGCCGCTTACCGCCATCACCCCCATCAGTACCCAACCCAGCGCCACCCCCTACGGCACCTTGCCCCCCGCATCGCCGGTGTCTGCACGCAAGCCCATCAGCCTGCCGCGCCTGAACGAGATGCGCGCACGCGGTGAAAAAATTGCCATGCTCACCGCCTACGACGCCACCTTTGCCGCCGTGGCCGACGCGGCGGGTGTGGAGTGCCTCTTGGTGGGCGACTCGCTGGGCATGGTCTGCCAGGGTTTGGTCAGCACCGTGGGCGTGTCGCTGGAGACCATGCGCTACCACGTGGAAAGCGTGGCACGTGGCGTGCAACGGGTGCAAGGCACAGCCTGGATCATTGGCGACCTGCCCTTTGGCAGTTACCAGGTCTCACGCGAGGAGACGCTGCGCAGCGCCAGCGTGCTGATGCAGGCGGGCGCCCACATGGTCAAGCTCGAAGGCGGTGGCTGGACCACCGAGACCGTGCGTTTTTTGGTGGAGCGTGGCATTCCGGTGTGCGCCCACTTGGGGTTGACACCGCAAACCGTGCACGCCCTGGGCGGCTACCGCGTGCAAGGGCGTGGGGATGAGAGCGCCCAACAACTGCGCCAACACGCCCTCGATTTACAAGACGCAGGCGCCACCATGCTGGTGCTGGAGATGGTGCCGTAGCAGCGTAGTGGATTCAGGCATGGCTTGAATCTCTTGCCGCAAGGCGAATTTTTTCTGCTTTTTCAACCGCTCGTTCTTCGGTGGATTTGGCTACCTTGTCGCGTATATTATTCGGCTTGGCCTGCTCTGCTGCATCTGTTTAACCCGCAG
>CAIMWY010000246.1 GCA_903845315.1 uncultured Burkholderiales bacterium | reverse complement strand
GTGTCCATGATGTCGCGCATGAAAGAACTCGAAGAAGAGAACCGCCGATTGAAAAAGATGTACCTTGAGGAAAAGCTCAAGGCAGAGATCGTGTCGGAGGCGCTCGAAAAAAAGTGGTGAGGCCATCTCGCAGACGGGAGATGGCCAAGAAAGCGGTCACGGATCGAGGCGTTGGTATACGAGTCGCCTGCGTGGCGTTTCGCATCAGTGAGTCTTGCTATCGCTACGAGCGCAAGCTCGATGCTGAGAACGACGAAGTAGCAAATTGGCTGATCCGATTGACCGATAACCATCGCAACTGGGGATTTGGCCTTTGCTATCTGTATCTGCGTAACGTCAAGGGCTTTAAATGGAATCACAAGCGTGTGTATCGAATCTACAAGGAGCTAGAGCTCAATTTACGTATCAAGCCGCGCAAACGGCTGGTGCGTGAGAAGCCAGAGGCCTTGACGGTGCCGCAGGCGATCAATCAAGTGTGGTCCATGGATTTCATGCATGACCAGTTGGAAGACGGCAGGTCGTTTAGATTGTTCAATGTCATTGACGACTTCAACCGCGAGGCCATTGGCATGGAGGTTGACTTCTCCTTGCCGTCTGAGCGGGTGATCAGGGAGCTCAAGCAAATCATTTCGTGGCGTGGCAAGCCCGAAGTCATTCGTTGTGACAACGGACCTGAATACATCAGTGCCGCGATACAGGCATGGGCGCAAGAGTGGGGAATCAGGCTTGAATATATTCAACCTGGTAACCCTCAACAAAACGCTTATGTTGAACGATTCAATAGGACGGTGCGATATGAATGGCTGTCACAGTACTATTGGTCTGACTTAGCTGAGGTACAAGACTTTGCAACGAAGTGGATGTGGTCTTACAACCATGACCGCCCCAATATGGCCTTGGGCGGATTCACACCAAAGCAGCGGTTGGCCATGGCTGCATAACGTTTCTACTTCTGCGACCCTTGCAAAAGGGGAGGATTACCTTTGCGCCTGGCTGATGCCATGGGATTTGAAGCGCTCTACATGACGGGCTTTGGCACCGTGGCTTCGCACTTGGGCTTGCCTGACGCAGGTCTCGCCACCTACTCTGACATGCTCAACCGGGTGCAAGCCATGGCGGGTATGGCGCGCACGCCGCTGATTGCCGACGGCGACACCGGCTACGGTGGACTGCTCAATATCCAACACACGGTGCAAGGCTATGAACGCGCAGGCGCAGCGGCGATTCAACTGGAAGACCAAGAGTTTCCAAAGAAATGCGGCCATACGCCGGGCCGCCGTGTGATCGCCATGCAAGACATGGTGCGCAAAATTCAGGTGGCTGTCGACAGCCGTAATTCCAAAGACTTTTTGATCATTGCCCGCACCGACGCACGCACCTCCTTGGGACTGGACGAAGCCCTGCGACGCGCAGAGGCCTATGCCAAGGCTGGGGCCGATGTGCTGTTTGTGGAGTCGCCCGAGTCCGAAGAAGAAATGCGCCGCATTGGCCAACACTTTGATCTTCCGTTGGTGGCCAATATGGTGGAACGTGGGCGCACGCCTGTGCTGAGCCAAGTCGACTTGGAGTCACTGGGCTATAAACTGGCGATTTTTCCGGTCAGCGCCATGCTGGCGGCGGTGCAGGCCATGACCAGCATGTACCAGCACATACGACAAACAGGGTCTTCTGCGGGCGGCAACACGCCGCTGTATGACTTTGGCGAACTCACACGCTTGATGGGCTTTGAAGAAGTCTGGGCGTTTGAAAAGAAATATCCCGAAACACCGTGATCCTGACCCCACGCCTGAGGAGGCCGCTATGCCCTATCGCTCTCAACCATCGTCACTTCAACTCAGCCCCCGTCAAGCCCGCGTTGCACTGCTGGCGCTGACCCTTGCATGCTTGGGGTTTGGCGCCAACCCAAGCCACGCACAGGCCAACTTCCCCACCAAGCCCATTCGCCTGATCGTGCCGTTCACCCCGGGTGGCGTGACAGACACCAGTGGCAGACTCATTGCAGAGCAACTCTCCAAACGTCTGGGCCAACAGGTGGTGGTCGATAACAAACCCGGTGCCTCGGGCAATATTGGTACGCAAATGGTGACGGCGGCAGAGCCCGATGGCTACACCCTGCTGCTGGGCTTTGATGGCACCTTGGTCATCAACCCCCACGTGTTTGCCAAAGTGGGTTATGACACCGTGAAAGACTTGGCCCCCATTGGGAAGATTGGCGATGCGGTGTTGATCTTGGTGTCCCATCCTGGGTTTCAGGCCAAAACACTCAAAGACGTCATCGCCCTGTCTAAAACGCAAGCCGGTGGCTTGTCTTACGGCACCTCAGGCACAGGCGGCACGCCGCACATTGCGGGCGAGTTGCTGAAAATGCGCACGGGTGCCAACTTGGTTCACATTCCCTACAAAGGCGGCGGCCAAGCCATGACGGATGTGCTGGGCGGCAACATCCCACTGGTCTACACCGCCATTGCAGGCGCTATTCCTCACGTTAAATCAGGCAAGCTGCATGCGGTGGCTGTGTCGAGTGCGCAACGCGCCACCTCGTTGCCCGATGTGCCCACCTTCATTGAAAACGGGGTGACCGATTTCGACATCAACTCTTGGGTGGGTTTGCTGGGCCCCGCCAAGATGCCCAAAGCCATCGTCGACAAACTCAACACCGAACTCAATGCAGTGCTGCAAGACCCCGAGGTGCGTGAGCGCTTGAACGGCATGGGCATCACCGCCACACCCGGCAGCGCCGACAAGTTTGGCGACGACATCAAGCGTGACTTGGCACGTTTTGGCGCGGTGGTGAAAGCCGCCAACATCAAAGCCGACTGAGCGCCGAAAGCCGCCCGGCCACAAAAGCAAAACGCCCGACTCAGTCGGGCGTTTGCGATTGCATCGCATGCGTCATTCGCACGCAGCCAGGATTGTTTTACAGCAGTTTGGCACCTGTCTTGCTCTGCACAAACTCACGCGTCACACCCGGCGCCAGTTCGATGATCTTCAAGCCTTCAGGCACCACGTCCATGATGGCCAAATCGGTGATGATGCGATCCACCACGCCCAAGCCCGTTAAAGGCAGGGTGCAGCTGGGCAAAATCTTCAGGTCTTCGGTGCCGTCTTTTTTCTTGGCCACATGCTCCATCAAGATGATCACGCGCTTGACGCCTGCCACCAGGTCCATCGCGCCGCCCATGCCTTTGATCATCTTGCCGGGAATCATCCAGTTGGCCAAATCGCCCTTCTCGCTCACCTGCATCGCGCCGAGGATGGACAAGTTGATCTTGCCGCCACGGATCATGGCAAACGATTGGTCGCTACCAAAAATGGCCGAGCCCTTCATGGTGGTCACGGTTTGCTTGCCCGCGTTGATCAAGTCGGCGTCGACTTCATCTTCGTAGGGAAACGGGCCAATGCCCAACATGCCGTTTTCGCTTTGCAGCCACACCTCCACATGGTCGGGTACATGGTTAGCCACCAGCGTTGGAATACCAATGCCGAGGTTCACATAAAAACCGTCTTGCAGTTCGCTTGCCGCACGTGCGGCCATTTCGTCTTGAGTCCAAGCCATGTCTATTCCTTATTTGCGGTCGCGGGTGGTGCGCTTTTCAATGCGCTTCTCGGGGGTTGGGTTGTGCACGATGCGGTGCACATAAATACCCGGCAAATGGATGTCGTCAGGGGCCAACTCGCCGGTGGCCACAATGCGCTCGACCTCCACCACACAAATCTTGCCTGCGGTGGCCGCTGCGGGGTTGAAGTTGCGCGCGGTCATGTTGAAGCGCAGGTTGCCGGAGCGGTCGGCCACGTCGGCCTTGATGAACGAAATTTGAGGCACCAAGGAGCGCTCCATCACATAGGTTTCGCCATCGAACTCACGCAACTCTTTGCCTTCTGCCACCAAGGTGCCCACACCGGTTTTGGTGAAGAAAGCTGGAATGCCAGCGCCACCGGCACGCAGCTTTTCAGCCAAGGTACCTTGGGGTGTGAACTCCAACTCCAACTCGCCAGCCAAATACTGGCGTTCGAACTCTTTGTTCTCGCCCACATAGCTGGAAATCATTTTTTTGATTTGGCGTGTTTCCAACAACTTGCCCAGGCCAAAGCCATCGACCCCTGCGTTGTTGGAAATCACCGTCAGGTCTTTCACGCCAGAGTCGCGCAAGGCGTCAATCAGCGCTTCTGGAATGCCACACAGGCCAAACCCGCCAACGGCCAGCAACTGACCGTCGGCCACGATGTCCTTGAGTGCCGCCTCAGCGGATGGAAAAACTTTGTTCAAGAGAGGCTCCCAATGGTTCTACAAGATGCCAATACGATACTACGTAATTAACTACGTAGTTTTTCGTAAGCACAGACCCCCGCCTATCCATGAAGATCGATTACCGCCTCGCTTTTGACCTCGCCCCGATTGGCTTGGTGCTGTCGCGCAACCGCACCATGGTGGACTGCAACCAGCGGCTGTGCGACATGTTTGGCGCGCCTCGTGAACAGTTGATTGGGGAATCGTTTCAACTGCTCTACCCCAGCGCCGACGAATACGAACGCACGGGTGCGCGCATCGAACCCATCTTGAGCGCCAACCGCCCTGTTCGCGCCGAACTCACGGCCCGCGAGCGCGAAGTGGCTGCCTTCTTGATGGACGGCATGACCTCCAAAGAAATTGGCAAGACCTTGGCCATCAGCCACCGCACCGTCGAAATTTATCGCGCTAAGCTCATGCGCAAATACAAAGCCTCCACCACCGCAGACTTGGTGCACAAGCTGTTGGTGGG
>CAIMWY010000245.1 GCA_903845315.1 uncultured Burkholderiales bacterium | reverse complement strand
TGCAAGGTATTAGGCGGTCAACCCGATGGCGTGGACATTTTGTTTTACGACATCAAGCGTCAAGACTGGGCCACGGGTGGCGAGTTGTGGAGTGAGAAAACCAAGTCCTGATCTGGCGTGTTCAGGCTTTGGGAAAGGTGCCGGGCAGCAAGATGCTTTGGTCCACGGTCTGGATGTTGGTGTGGCCACAAAACGCCATGGTCACATCCAACTCTTTGTGAATGATCTCTAGCGCTTTGCTTACCCCTGCTTCGCCCATGGCACCCAGGCCATAGACCATGGCGCGGCCAATCAGCGTGCCGCGAGCACCCAAGGCCCAGGCCTTGAGCACGTCTTGGCCGGAGCGGATGCCGCCATCCATCCATACCTCAATGTCTGAGCCCACGGCTGCCACGATGGCGGGCAAGGCTTCGATGCTCGATTGCGCGCCATCCAACTGACGCCCGCCGTGGTTGCTGACCACCAGCGCATCGGCGCCGCTTTGTACGGCGAGCTTGGCGTCTTCCACATCTTGGATGCCTTTGAGAATCAGCTTGCCGCCCCACTGCTGTTTGACCCAGGCCACATCGGCCCACGACAGACGCGGGTCAAATTGCTCGTTGGTCCAGGCGGCGAGCGAGTTCATGTCGCTCACGCCTTTGACGTGCCCCACCAAGTTGCCAAAGGTGTGGCGACGTGTGCCGGCCATGCCTAAACACCAGCGGGGCTTGGTCAGAAGATTCAAGATGTTGGCCAGGGTGGGGCGGGGTGGCGCGGTGAGGCCGTTTTTGAGGTCTTTGTGGCGCTGGCCAATCACCTGCAAATCCAGCGTGAGCATCAAGGCGCTGCAGCCGGCTTGGCGCACGCGCTCTATCATGTTGGCCATGGCTTCGCGGTCGCGCATCATGTAGAGCTGAAACATAAAGGGCGCTTTGGTGTGGGCTGCAATGTCTTCGATGGAGCAAATGCTCATGGTCGACAAGATGAAGGGGAATGCCAAATTTTTCGGCGGCGCGTGCAGCCTTGATTTCGCCATCGGCACTTTGCATGCCGGTCAATCCCACCGGTGCAATGGCCACAGGCATTTTGGTGGGCACCCCCACCATGTCGGTCACGGTTGTGCGGTTTTCCATGTTCACCGCGACACGCTGGCGCAATTTGATTTTTTGAAAATCGCTTTCGTTGGCGCGGTAGGTGCCCTCGGTCCAACTGCCCGAATCGGCGTAGTCGTAAAACATACGCGGCACACGTTTTTCGGCCAAAACGCGCAAGTCTTCGATGTTGGTGATGACGGGCATGAGGGTCTCCTTAATGTCGTTCCATGTTAGCCCTAGGGCTGATCAAAGCTTGTGAAGCTTGCGACAGCGCGATTGAAATAAATTAAATCTCGCGCACTTGCACATCGGCCATGAGGCGGTGCACATCGTCAGCGCGGCACAGCGATGTGCCTTCGCCCAGCAGGGCAGCGGCACTGGCAGCCATGGCGCTGCGAAATTGCTGTGTTGCATTGTGGCCTTGCAGCAAAGACCACAGCCAGCCCCCGACAAAACTGTCGCCCGCGCCGATGGTGGTGCGCACGGTCACTGGCAAGCTCGGCGCGATCAGGGCTTGCTGGGCCGTGACCCACATGGCGCCGGCTTCGCCCAGGGACAGGGCCACCACCTCAACCTGGCCGCTGTGGACCAGCGCTTGTGCCGCAGCTTTTTGCGAGGGTGCGTCGGGCAGTGCCAATCCTGTCAGTTCGCGGAATTCACGCAAGCTGGGTTTGAAGGCATACACGCCAACTTGCAAGGCTTGAGTCAGCGCTGGGCCATGCGTGTCAATCAACACGCGCAGGCCTCGCGACTTGGCCAACTGACTCAATCGGGCATACAAGTCTGTTGGCACGCCCGGCGCCAAACCCCCACTCAAGACCAGCAATTGTTTGGGCAGATGGGTGGCGACATAGTCAAAGCAGGCTTGGCATTCTGCGTCGCTCAAGGTCGGACCTGGCAGCACAAAGCGAAAGTCTTGGCCCGTGCTGAGTTCGTGCACCGAAAAACTTTCTCGGGTTTCTTGCGCAATGGCCACGACGTGGCTGCGCACCTTCTCCGCGTGGAGGAGTTGGCGATGGCGCTCCCCGGTGACGCCCCCTGCTGGATAGACCGCCAAACATGAGGCGCCTAAGCGGTGCAGGACCCGGGCCACGTTGATGCCACCGCCGCCAGGGTGCTTGAGGGTGGGGCCACAGCGCATCTTGTGCGCGCCTTCCACCTTGTCATACGTGGTCAGCACATCCAAGGCGGGGTTCAGGGTGAGGGTGAGGATGTCGGTCATAGGGCTGTTGTACGACGCTGCCACAAATGGTGGCACAGATAAGCCACGATGGCGAGGTTGATGGCAATCACCACCGCTGTAGCGAGAGAGGGGGCATGCCAGAAATGCTGCAACTCAAACGGTACGTAGATGCCACCCGAGAGCGCCCCCAAATACTCGCCCCATGTTTGGCCCAGCCACAGTCCGAATGCCTCAACCCAGCGCAGGGCGATGTAAGCCGAGGCCAGCAGAACGAGCGAGCGCATATTGGCCTCGGGCAACAAGTTGGCATAGTGCAGCAGCATCGAGGGATAGTGCGCCTCGGGGTCAAGGCCAAAGCGACCAATCAGACTCATGGCCACTGCCACGGCGTCTTGGTGCATCAAGTCGATCGCCCCCAGCAGGGCCGCCAGTGCGACCAAACCTTTGAAAGCCTCAAACAGCGCAATGGCACGCAGGGCGTGTGCCGGGTGTGGGGCTTGGCTCATCCAGCCAGTCGTTGCACATGCCGCGCAATTTGCGCCCGCACTTGCGCGGGGGCGGTGCCGCCCAAGGTGTTGCGCGCGTTGAGCGAGCCTTGAAGGCTCAAGCAGTCGTAGACGTTTTTGTCGATGGAGGCATGAAAGCCTTGCAGCACAGTCAACGGGAGTTCTGACAGGTCGCAGTTGTGGCTGGTGGCAGCCTTGACCGCATGGGCCACGATTTCGTGGGCATCACGGAAGGGCAGACCTTTCTTCACAAGATAGTCTGCCAAGTCGGTGGCGGTGGCGTAGCCTTTTTTGACCGCGGCCTCCATGGCTTGGGGGTTGACTTTGATGCCGCCTTCCTTTTGGCCGGTGGCCGTGTTCAATTGCCCGCCCACCATCTCGCTGAAGATGCGCAGCGTGTCTTTGAGGGTATCGACCGTGTCAAACAAAGGCTCTTTGTCTTCTTGGTTGTCTTTGTTGTAGGCCAAGGGCTGGCCTTTCATCAGGGTGATCAAGCCCATCAAGTGGCCCACCACGCGACCGGTTTTGCCGCGCGCGAGCTCGGGCACGTCGGGGTTTTTTTTCTGCGGCATGATGGAGCTGCCGGTGGTGAAGCGGTCAGCGATTTGGATGAAACCAAAGTTTTGGCTCATCCACAAAATCAGCTCTTCGCTCAGGCGGCTGATGTGCACCATGCACAGCGCGGCGGCGGCGGTGAACTCGATGGCAAAGTCACGGTCGCTGACGCCGTCTAGGCTGTTTTGGCAGACTTGGGGCTGGCCTTGGTCATCGACCATGCGCAAGCTTGTCGCCACGCGTTCACGGTCCAAGGGGTAGGTGGTACCGGCTAAGGCTGCGCTGCCCAGTGGCAAGCGGTTGGTGCGACGGCGCACATCCGTCAAGCGTTCGGCGTCGCGCGCAAACATTTCCACATAGGCCAGCAGGTGGTGGGCAAAGCTCACCGGTTGGGCCACTTGCAAATGGGTGAATCCGGGCATGATGACCTCGACGTTTTTCTCGGCCACGGCGACCAGTGACTTTTGCAGCTCGTTGAGCAAGTCAATGATCAAGTCAGTTTCGCCGCGCAACCACACACGCACGTCGGTGGCCACTTGGTCGTTGCGACTGCGCCCGGTGTGCAGTCGCTTGCCTGCATCGCCCACCAGCTGGGTCAGGCGCGCTTCGATGTTGAGGTGCACGTCTTCTAGGTCGAGCTTCCACTCGAATTGGTTGGTCTCGATCTCGGTCCAGATCAAGGCCATGCCACGCTGGATGTCCGCGAAGTCTTGTTGGCCGATGATGTGTTGGTGGGCCAGCATCTCGGCGTGGGCCAAGCTGGCGGTGATGTCGGCTTGCCACAGGCGCTTGTCAAAGAACACGCTGGCGGTGTAGCGCTTGACCAACTCGCTCATGGGTTCGGAAAACAGCGCCGACCAGGCCTGGGACTTTGTATCGAGTTGATTTTTAGACATAGTGGGCGATTTTATCGGTGCGCCGTTGCGCCAGCGCAATCTGTGTTGCATGGGCTGCCTGCTACCATTTGTCAGACCCTCACCATTTGCCTACTTTCACCTCACAGCGAGTTCACAGCCTTGTCCAGCGCACCCACTTCCAAGCCCTCTTTGACCATTGCCACCCGCGAAAGTCGCTTGGCCATGTGGCAGGCCCACCATGTCAAGGCCTTGCTTGAGCAACTGGGGCACCGTGTGAGCTTGTTAGGCATGACCACGCAGGGCGACCAAATTTTGGACCGATCCTTGAGCAAAGTCGGTGGCAAAGGCCTGTTTGTCAAAGAACTTGAGGTGGCTTTGGAAGAAGGCCGCGCCAACTTGGCTGTGCATTCGCTCAAAGACGTACCGATGGATTTGCCGCAAGGATTTGACTTGGCCTGCGTGATGGCGCGTGAAGACCCGCGCGATGCGTGGGTGTCGTCCACCTATGCGCATCTCAAGGACTTGCCGCAAGGTGCGGTGGTCGGAACGTCGAGCCTGCGCCGCACGGTCTTGCTGCGCGCTTTGCGTCCCGACTTGAAGATCGAGCCGCTGCGTGGCAACTTGGATACCCGTTTGCGCAAGTTGGACGAAGGCCAGTACGACGGCATTGTGTTGGCCGCTGCGGGCTTGAAGCGCCTAGGGCTTCAAGCCCGCATTCGCCACATCTTTGACACCGCCGAGATGCTGCCTGCCGCCGGCCAAGGCGCGCTAGGGATTGAGGTGCGCAGCGCCAGCCCCGAGGTCGCCCAAGCGCTGGCACCCCTGGCCGACACCCCCACTTGGTTGGCGGTGACGGCAGAGCGTGCGGTCAGCCGCACCATGGGCGGCAGCTGTTCGATGCCCTTGGCCGCACACGCCACATGGCACGAAGGCGTGCTGCATTTGCAAGCGGCTTGGGGTGACCCGACAGGCGCACCTGTGTTGTTGCGCGCTGAGGCCGAACTGGTGCTGCACAGCGCTGACCCGCATGCACAGACGCGCGCGCGGACCTTGGGTGAGTCGGTGGCCGCCCAGTTGCAGGCCCAAGGCGCGGCTTAGGCCAGGGGGTGAACGCGATGCGTGTCGTGGTCACCCGTCCAGCCAGCGATGCCGCGAGCTGGGTTGCCGCCCTAGAGACCGCTGGTTACCCAGTCCTGAGCCTGCCCTTGATCGACATTTCACCCGTGACCGACAGCGCTGCCTTAGACCAGGCCTGGGCCCAATGGCCGCAGTGGCAAGCGGTGATGTTTGTCAGCGCCCAAGCTGTGCGTTTCTTTTTTGCACGTCAGCCTCAAGTGGTCCAGGTGTCCGAGCACCGCACACGTTGTTGGGCCACGGGGCCTGGGACGCGCAAGGCACTGCTGCAAGCGGGGGTGCCGCCAAGCCTGATCGACAGCCCGCACGACGATGCCGGTCAGTTCGACTCCGAAGCTTTGTGGCAGGGGGTGAAGGCGTGGGTGAAACCAGAGTTGGCGGTGCTGATCGTGCGAGGCACGCAGGACAGCCACACCGCCCAACACCTTGACGCGGATCACACCGGTGTGGGGCGCGATTGGTTGTCGCAGCAGCTGCATGCGGCCCAAGTGCCTGTGCACTTTGTGGTGGTTTACCAGCGCCAAGCGCCCGCATGGACGGATGCACAGCGCGCGCAGGCGGCACTTGCCGCAAGTGACGGCAGCGTGTGGTTGATGAGCAGCTCGCAAGCTGTGGCCAATTTGAGCCACAGCTTGCCGCAGCAAGACTGGTCGCGGGCACGCTGCATCGCCACCCACGCACGCATCGCACAGTCGGTGCAAGGCCTGGGATTTGCTGAAATACGCCTCACACGGCCTGTGCTGGCCGATGTGATGGCCTCATTAGAATCCTTGGCATGAAGCCTGAGCATGTCGAAACACCCCTGAACCCTGCCCCTGAGCGTGCGTCCACAAGCGCAGCACACCTGCCGCGAGTGAAACCGCTGGTTTCTTCGGTATGGTGGACGCGCAGTGTGGCGATGCTGGCCGTGGTGGGCGCCGTCGGTGTGGTGGCGATGTGGTTCAAGTTGTCGAGCATCCAAGAGCAACTGGCCAGGCAAAGTGCCGACACGGGCAGCCAAGCCGTGCAAGCGCGCGTGAGCGCCAAGCAAGCCGAAGAGCTGGCCCGCGAAACCGCAGCCCGCTTGGCAGTGACCGACGCCAAACTGAGCGAGGTGTCACTGCAACGCAGCCAACTCGAAGAGCTGATGCAAAGCCTGTCGCGCTCGCGCGATGAAAACTTGGTGGTCGACATCGAGTCGGCTGTGCGGTTGGCGCAACAGCAGTCGCAGCTCACCGGCAGTGTGCAGCCCTTGTTGGCGGCGCTTAAGTCGGCCGAGCAACGACTGACCAAGGTGGCACAACCCCGCTTGGCGCCGGTGCTCAGGGCGATCTCGCGTGACATTGAGCGCATCAAATCCACCGCGGTGACCGATACCCCCAGCCTGCTGATCAAGCTCGATGACTTGGTCAATGCGGTCGATCAATTGCCTTTGCTCAATGCGGTGGGCGCTGTCAACACCCCCAAGCCCGCACCTGCGCTGCCTGAGAGCAGTTGGGCGCGCGCCATCAGCGCGAGTTGGTGGGAGCAGACCTTGGGCCATGTGTGGCGTGACGTGCGCGGCTTGGTGCGCGTGAGCCGCATTGATCATCCTGAGGCCAGTTTGTTGGCGCCAGACCAAAGTTACTTTGTGCGCGAAAACCTCAAGCTGCGCATTCTCAATGCACGCCTAGGCTTGCTGGCGCGTCATTTCGAGGTGGTGCGTTCAGATTTGAATGGGGTCATTCGTGATTTGACCCAGTACTTCGACACCCAAAGTCGGCAAGGGCAAAACACCTTGCTGCTCGCGCGCGAGGTGTTGGCACAGTCCAAACAAACCGAGTTGCCCCGGGTGGATGACACCTTGGCGGCGTTGACCACAGCGGCAGCGGGGCGTTGAAATGAGGGCCGCACTTTGGTTGGTGGCCTTGTTTGGTGTGGCGGTGGCCTCTGCCTTGTTGGCTGGCGACAATCAAAGCACGGTGACGGTTTTTTGGGCCCCTCACCGAGTCGATATCTCTTTGAATCTGGCCTTGGCAGTGTTGGTACTGCTGTTTGTCACGGTGCACCTGGCTTGGCGCACCATGTCGGCGCTGTTGGCCCTGCCGCATCGGGCAAGACGCTGGCGTTTGCAGCAAAAAGAACGAGCCATGCATGCGGCCTTGCTGGACGCCTTGAGCCAATGGATGACTGGACGCTATGTGCGCGCCGTCAAATCGGCAGAGCATGTGTTGAGTTTGCAAGAGCGTCTGGCCGCTGCGCGCACATTCGATGACTCAGCCCCGCGCCACGACCAGCAATTGCGCGCCTTGGCGCATTTGATTGCGGGTGAGAGTGCGCAAGCGTTGCGCGATCGTGATGCGCGCGAACGTCACCTGCAAGCTGTGCTGGCGCTGGGCGAGCAATTTCCCAGCGAGTCGGTAAGTGAAGCCGTTGATGCGGCCAAGTTGGGTGCTGCGCGGTGGTCCTTGAGAGACCGCGATGCCACGCAAGCCTTGGTCTGGTTAGACAGCTTGCCGCATGGCACTGCACGGCGTACCGTGAGTTTGCGCATGCGACTCAAAGCCACCCGGATGGACCAACAACATGGCCTGGCCTTGGACACGGCACGTTTACTGAGCAAGCACGGTGCTTTTTCTGAGGTCGCTGCGCAAAGTTTGATTCGGGAGCTGGCGCTGTCTAGTTTGAATCAGGCGCATGACAGCGCCCAGTTGCAGCGCGCTTGGGACGCCTTGGAGCCTAGCGAGCAAGCCTTGCCTGAAGTGGTGTTGCATGCGGCGCACGTCATGTTGCGTTTGAGTGGTCAAGCGCAGGCCGTGATGCATTGGCTCACGCCTTTGTGGAACCGCATGGTGCAGCAACCCGACAGTTGCACGCCCATGATGCGTCAACGTGTGGTGCAACTGTTGGCGCAAGCCTTGCTCATGATGCCGGCGGACGCTGAATGGTTGGCCAGCATTGACCGAGCACGCCAAGCCTACCCACGATGGGTGGAGTTGCAGTATTTGGCCGGGATGGTGTGCTGGCACCACACACTGTGGGGCAAAGCCCAACAGATGTTGGAGCTGGCTGCGCCGCAACTCACCCATGCCGAGTTGCAGCGCCAAGCTTGGCGCACCTTGGCGCAATTGGCCGAGCACAAAGAAGAAGCGGCGCGTGCCCAGATGTACTGGCGACGCGCCGCTGAAGTGGTCGCCGCTTAATTCAGCGGCTTGTCACAAAGACCTCACAAGTCTTTGCGGGTCTCCACCAACACCAGAGGACCTTCATCCAACACCACCGGCGCTGGCCTCGCGCGGGGGATGTGTACGGGCTTGGGTTCGGCCGCGATGGCCGCTTGCACGGCTGCCACGCGGTCGGCATCCGAGTTGACCCACTGCAAACCGCTTTGTTGGGCGATGGCTTCTAAGTCAGACAACACCAAGGTGAAGGCTTGCACGCGCGGCATGCTGCTGCGCGCATGCGCTGCCGGTGCGGCGGCGTGCGCAGTTGCTGTGTGACCGTGTGCGTGCGTTGAGCGCTCGTCGTGGTCACGAGGTGTGGCATGGGCTGACTGTGCTTGGGGTTCTTGGCCTTCCTCACGCGGTGCACGATCGCCACGCTCAGAGCCACGTTCACGGCGGTCACGGCCATAACGGTCGCGTGAGCGGCGTTGGCGTTCACCCCCATTGTCGTCGCCACTGGTTTGAGTTTGCGGCGCCAGTTGGGCATCTTGCTCGCTCAGTGGCAGGTTGCCTTGTGCATCGACTGACTCTTCTTGACGGGCGGGACGCTCACCACGGCGGTTTTCACCGCGTGGGCTGCGCTCGCGACGGCCCTCAGTGCGAGGGCTGTTCTCTCCAGAAGCGTCTTCGCCACGCTCTTCACGGGCCATGCGCTCGGTACGTGCCTTGGCGCGCATTTCGGCTTGCGCTTCTGGACTGGCGTCCCCACCCGATTGGGTGTCTGCAGGCCGGTTGTTTTGATCCTCCGTGTTTTGGCGGTTACCACGGTTGCGGTCTTGGCGCGGGCCACGACCTTCGCCGCGTTCTGCGCGCTCACCCCCACGTTCGTTTCGGTTTTCAGTGCGTTCACCGTTGCGCTCTTGACGTTCGCCGGTTCGGGCGTCGCCCCGCTCGGCATTGCGCGCTTCGCCTCGGCCTTCGCCGCGCTCCGTGCGTTCACCACGGCCTTCGCCGCGTTCTGCACGGTCGCCGCCTCGGCCACCACGACCGCCTCGGCCACGGCCTTCGGAACGACCCTCGCCACGTCCTTCACCGCGTGGGCCACGACCTTCGCGACGTTCGTCTTTTTTCTCACCAGGCTTTTTCTCAGCAGGTGCTGCAACCGGTGCCGCGTCACCACCACTGAACAAGCCTTTGATCCAACCAAAGAAGCCTTTTTCTGCTTCGGGCACGGGTGCCTTGGCTTTGGCTGCGGCAGGCGCAGCTTTGGGGGCTGCGAGTGCTTTGGGTTCCACCACGGGCGCGGGTGCATCGGGCAAAACGCCTTTGATGACCGGGGTTTGTTTGTTGGTAGGTTCTTGTGAGCGACGGGTCACGGCGGTGGGGTCTTCCACCATTTCCACCATTTTGTAGCTCGGTTCGATGCGGTCTAAGCGCGGATCGTCGTGCTTGAGGCGTTCTAACTTGTAGTTGGGCGTTTCCAGCGACTTGTTGGGCACCAACAAAACGTTGAGGCGCTGTTGCAGTTCGATCTTGGCGATCTCAGTGCGTTTTTCGTTCAACAAGAACGAAGCCACTTCCACCGGCACTTGGGCGTACACCGCGGCGGTGTTGTCCTTCATCGACTCTTCTTGGATGATGCGCAAGATTTGCAGTGCCGAGCTTTCGGTGTCCCGCACGTGGCCTGAACCACCGCAGCGTGGGCAAGGAATCGAGGCACCTTCGGACAAGGCTGGACGCAAGCGCTGGCGGCTCATTTCCATCAAACCAAATTTGCTGATGGCACCAAACTGCACACGTGCGCGGTCTTGGCGCAG
>CAIMWY010000244.1 GCA_903845315.1 uncultured Burkholderiales bacterium | reverse complement strand
GGCATAACGCCGCTGCTCGGTGCTCACCAGGTCCACCGCCACACCAAACACCTCGGCAGCGGTGGCGCGGTGCACATCCAATCCATCATGGAAGGCTTTGACCAAGGCCTCGTCGTCGCTCAAATGCGCCATGATGCGCAGCTCGATCTGGCTGTAGTCGGCACTGGCAATCACGCTGCCCGCTGGGGCCACAAAGGCTTCGCGCACTTTGCGTCCTTCGGCGGTGCGGATGGGGATGTTCTGCAAATTGGGGTCGTTGCTGGACAAACGTCCCGTCACCGCCACCGCTTGCGCGTAATGGGTGTGCACGCGCCCGGTGCGTGGCAGCGCCATCTGCGCCAGCTTGTCGGTGTAGGTGCCTTTGAGCTTGCTCAAAGAGCGGTGCTCCAAAATCTTGGCAGGCAGTGGGTAGTCTTCGGCGAGTTTTTCCAACACCTCTTCGTCGGTGCTGCGCGCCCCTGTGGCGGTTTTTTTGACAACGGGCAAGCCCAGTTTGTCAAAGAAGATTTCGCCCAACTGCTTGGGACTGGCGAGGTTGAAAGGTTGCCCAGCGATCTCGTAGGCCTCGGATTCAAGTTGCACGATGCGCTGGCCCAAGGCATGGCTTTGCGCTGCCAGGGTGGGCCCGTCGATCAACACGCCGTTGCGCTCAATGCAGTAGAGCGCCTCGCTGCTGGCGATTTCCAGTTCGTAGACGAAGCGCAGCTTGTCGTCGGCTTGCAAACGCGGCCACAGGGCCTGATGCACCTCCAGCGTCATGTCCGAGTCTTCGCACGAATACTCGGTGGCTCGCGCCACGTCGACCTGAGCGAACGGGATTTGGTGTGCGCCCTTGCCACACAGGTCTTCATAGCTCAAGCCTTTGCGGCCCACATGGCGATCGGCCAAACTGGCCAAGCCATGCGGCTTGTGCACTTCGAGCACGTAACTTTGCAGCATGGTGTCGTGCGCGTAACCCTGCACCTCGATGCCGTGGTTGGCCATGACATGGCGGTCGTACTTGATGTGCTGGCCCAACTTTTTGGCAGCAGGGTTTTCAAACCAGGGTTTGAGTTTGGCCAGCACTTCGTTGAGGGGCAACTGCGTGGGCGCATCGCCATAGCTGTGCGACAGCGGGATGTAGCAGGCCGCACCGGGCTGCACCGAAAAGCTCAAGCCCACCAGCTCGGCGCGCATGGCGTCGAGCGAGGTGGTTTCGGTGTCAAACGCCACCCAGTCCGCAATTTGAATTTTGACCAACCACGCGTCGAACGCTTCCCAAGTGAGCACGCAGTCATAGGTCTTGGTGGTGACTTGCGAAGGCGTGGGTGCGGGCTCGTCAAACAGAGCAAGGTTGGCACCCGGTTGCGAATCAGCACGCGAGCCATTCACCGGGACGTATGCCATCTGCCCGCCAGCGCCCACCTGAGCCTCCCCCATCGCACGGGCCAAGCCTTTGAAGCCATAGGTCTCGTAAAAGGTTTTGAGCGCAGGCCTGTCGGGCTCGGCCAAATGCAGGGCGTCCAGCGCAGGCAAGCCCGGCACATGGGTGGACAAATCGCAATCGGTTTTCATGGTCACCAACTGGCGCCCCGTGACCAACCACTCACGGGCCTGTCGCAGGTTTTCACCGGCCACCCCTTTGATGGCCTCGGCGTTTTGCAGCAAGGCTTCGAGCGAGCCGTATTCCATCAGCCACTTGGCGGCCGTCTTGGGGCCAACCTTGGGCACACCCGGCACGTTGTCCACGGTGTCGCCCACCAGGGTTTGAAAGTCGATCATCAAACTCGGCGGCACGCCAAACTCGGCCGTCACACCGGCCACGTCGCGTTTTTTGCCGTTCATGGTGTCCATGATGGTGATGTGTTCGTTCACCAACTGGCTCAGGTCCTTGTCCCCACTAGAGACCACCACCGTCATGCCCTGCTCGGCCGCCGTCACCGCCAAGGTGGCGATCACGTCGTCGGCTTCCACACCGGGCACATCCAGCACGGTCCAGCCCAGCATGCGCACCATCTGATGGATGGGCTCAATTTGGCTGCGCAAGTCGTCGGGCATGGGCGAGCGGTGGGCTTTGTACTCGGGGTACATGGCATCGCGAAAGGTCGGCCCCTTGGCATCAAACACACAGGCGGCCCATTGGGTGGGCACTTCTTTGCGCAAAGCCTGCATCATGTTGATCATGCCGCGAATGGCGCCGGTGGCGGCGCTGGTGGGGTCACCCGGCACGGCACGCAGGTCGGGCATGGCGTGGAAAGCACGGTAGAGGTAGCTGGAACCGTCGACCAGCAGCAAGGTCTTGTTTTCTGACATGCCGCGATTGTGCCGTGCCCATGGGGCACGAGCGGCAGCTGCCCAGAGCGCGCCCTGAGGCGACCACTACAATTCCTTCACTTTCATCTACCTCTTTGTCATGGCTGTTTTCACCGAAGTCTCCGATTCCACCGCACAAGATCTGCTGACGCAACTCAAGCTGGGTGAATTGGTTGAACTCCAAGGCATCCAAGGTGGCATTGAAAACACCAATTACTTCCTCACCAGCAGTGATGGCGCGTATGTGCTGACGCTGTTTGAGCGCCTCACCCACGCGCAACTGCCCTTCTATCTGTACCTGATGAAGCATTTGGCTGAGCGCGGCATCCCGGTGCCTGACCCGGTGTCAGACAGCAACGGCGACATCTTGCTCACTGTGCAAGGCAAGCCAGCCGCCGTGGTGAACCGTTTGCGCGGTCAAAGCGAGCTTGCCCCCAGCCCCACCCACTGTGCGGCCGTGGGCGACATGCTGGCGCGCATGCACTTGGCAGGGCGCGACTTTGCGCGCGAGCAACCCAATTTGCGGGGCCTGGATTGGTGGACACACACAGTCCCTGTGGTGCTGCCGTTTCTCGATGCCTCGCAGTCCACCTTGATCCAATCCGAGCTGGCCTACCAACACCATGTTGCAGCCGCGTCGGCCCATGCTGCGCTGCCCCGCGGCCCCGTGCATGCGGACTTGTTCCGCGACAACGTGATGTTCGATGGTTCGCCCGAGTTGCCCGAACTGACCGGTTTCTTTGATTTTTATTTCGCCGGCATTGACAGTTGGCTGTTTGATTTGGCCGTGTGCATCAACGACTGGTGCATCGACCATGACGCCGCCACCGATGGGCGTCACGACCCGGCCAAGATGCAAGCCCTGCTCGACGCTTACCAAGCTGTGCGGCCCCTCACGGGCGCAGAACGCCAGCTGTTCAATGCCATGCTGCGTGCTGGGGCTTTGCGGTTTTGGATTTCCCGCCTGTGGGATTTCCACCTGCCACGCGAAGCCAGCATGCTCAAAGCCCATGACCCTGCTCACTTTGAGCGTGTGTTGCGCGAGCGCGTCACCCAACCGGTACACCTGTGACCATGAAACTCAACGTTGTTCCATCGCGCATGGGTGCCCAGTGGGTACGCCAAG
>CAIMWY010000243.1 GCA_903845315.1 uncultured Burkholderiales bacterium | reverse complement strand
GCCGGGCCCTTTGGTGGCTTCACCGCCGCTATGCGAAAACAAGCTGACCAATTGGCCATCGTCTCGCGCTTTATCTTCAGCCGCAACAACACCTTGCAAACCTCCGGTGGAGAAGGGCTCAGCCGATGAAGTTTTCGCGCACCTCAGCCTTGTGGCGTTGGCTGCTGCTGCTGCTTGTGGCCTGGCTGAGCTTGCAAGTTTTTTTCTTGGCACGCATTGCGCTGATGACCAGACTCGCGCCCGAGTCCACCGCATTTGAGCGCTCGCAAGTTTGGCAAATCACCACCACCCAAGGTCGTTTGCCCTGGCGCCAAGACTGGGTGCCTTACAACAGCATTTCCAACCACCTCAAGCGTGCGGTCATCGCATCCGAAGACGACATCTTTGCCCAACACGACGGCGTGCAGTGGGACGCCATTGAAAAAGCCTGGGCTAAGAACGCCAAGGCAGAACTTCAAGCCAGCCGCGCCACTGCGAACACGCCCCGTTCGCCCAAAGTGGTGGGCGGATCCACCATCACCCAGCAACTGGCCAAAAATTTGTTTCTTTCAGGCGAGCGCACTTTCATGCGCAAAGGCCAAGAGTTTGTGCTGACCCTGATGCTCGAAGCTGTGCTCGACAAACGTCGCATCTTGGAAATTTACCTCAACCACGTGGAATGGGGTGAAGGCATCTTTGGCGCCGAAGCCGCGGCGCAACATTACTTTCGCAAACCCGCCTCGCAATTGGCTGCTTGGGAAGCGGCCCGCCTTGCAGTGATGCTGCCGCGCCCCAAGTACTACCAAAAGTTGCCGCAGTCTGAGTACCTCGCAGGCCGCACTGAGATCATCGTTGCCCGCATGGGCGGCGCACAACTACCCTGACACCCATGCGAATCCTTGGCATTGACCCCGGCTTACGCACCACAGGTTTTGGGGTGGTCGAGCAAGACGGCCAACACTTGCACTACATCGCCAGCGGCACCATCCGCACCGACAAGCAAGTGCAAGGCAACTTACCAGAACGCTTGAAGGTGTTGTTTGACGGCATTCACGAAGTGGTGGCGCGCTATCAACCAGAAACTTCAGCAGTCGAAATCGTCTTTGTCAACGTCAACCCACAAGCCACCTTGCTGCTGGGCCAGGCACGTGGTGCCTGCGTCACCGCGTTGGTGACCTGCAACCTGCCCGTGGCTGAATACACCGCATTGCAAATGAAGCAAGCCGTGGCAGGTCACGGCAAAGCCCAAAAAGCGCAAGTGCAAGAAATGGTGAAACGTTTGTTGAACCTGCCCGGCCTTCCCGGCCCCGATGCGGCCGATGCCCTAGGGCTGGCGATCACACACGCGCACGCTGGGCATTCGATGGCACGCTTGGCCGCAGCCACCCAGCTGCAGCGGACCACCAGTGGCATGTACAAAGCAGGACGAAGCCGCTGATCGACACCTGGCGCCCAACCACCAAGTGATGCAAGAACACACCTTCAGACAAGAAGGTAGGGCGCGTTACCAAGCCGGCGCGAGTTGCGCCAAACCCGGCGGCGCTTTGCGTGCATCGTCAAAGCTCACCAGCTCATAGGCCTCGGGGCGGCTCAAGAGCTCACGCAACAGCTTGTTGTTCATCGCGTGGCCTGAGCGAAACGCCGAGTACGCGGCTAACAAAGGTTTGCCAATCAAATACAAGTCGCCCATGGCATCCAAGATTTTGTGTTTCACAAACTCGTCGTCATAGCGCAAACCATCGCTGTTCAAGACCTTGTAGTCGTCCATGACGATGGCGTTGTCCAAACCGCCGCCTAAGGCGAGGCCATTGGCACGCATCATCTCCACATCGCGCGTGAAGCCAAAGGTGCGCGCGCGTGCAATGTCGCGCACATAGTTGCCCGTGTCCATGTCAAACACCACGCGTTGTCCGGTGGAATCCACCGCCGGGTGGTGAAAGTCAATTTCAAAACTCAGCTTGTAGCCGTGATGCGGGTCTAAGCGCGCCCACTTCACGTTATCGCCTTCACCTTCGCGCACTTCCACAGCCTGCGTCACGCGGATGAAACGCTTGGGCGCGTTTTGTTCCACGATGCCCGCGCTTTGCAGCAAGAACACAAACGACGAAGCCGACCCATCCAAGATCGGCACCTCTTCGGCCGTGATATCGATGTACAGGTTGTCAAGCCCCAAGCCCGCACATGCTGACATCAAGTGCTCCACCGTGAACACCTTAGCACCCGCGTTGGAGATGGTCGAAGCCAGTCGGGTGTCGGTCACCGCCAGTGCGCTGATGGGAATATCAACCGGCTGCGGCAAATCGACCCGACGAAACACGATGCCCGTGTCGGGTTGGGCCGGCCGCAGGGTCAGCTCCACACGCTGACCGCTGTGCAGGCCGACCCCCACCGCTTTGGTGAGGGATTGGAGGGTTCGTTGTTTCAGCACAGAATGAATTTTACCGAGCCCTCCGTGCAGAGGGCATGGTGTATTTCAATGGCCTTGATAGCAACTTTGCAACACTCAGTCCGCTTGCTTGCGCAAGAAAGCTGGTATCTCGTAGTCGTCCATGCCACCCGATGACAACGCATCCACCTTGGCCGCTGCTTGCGTGCGGTTGGTGCGCCAGACACTGGGCACAGCCATGCTGTTGTAGTCGGGTTGCGTTGGCGTTGTGCCCACACCCAAACCTGCCGCCAAACCTGACAGGCCGGCACTGGCAGCCGCCAGGATGCCGGCAGACGAGGCGTTGTTAGACACCATGGGCTGGGCAAAGTTGTCTGTGCCTGTGCGCAGCACTTGCAGCTGCGGTGCCACCCGACGACCACCGGCCAAACCTGTGGCCACCACCGTCACGCGAATCTGGTCGCCCAGGTTTTCGTCGTAAGCGGTGCCGTAAATCACATGGGCTTCGGGCGATGCAAACTTGCGGATGGTGTTCATGGCTTCACGCGACTCAGACAGCTTCAAGCCACCCTTGGCAGCGGTGATCAGCACCAACACACCTTTGGCACCCGACATGTCCACGCCTTCGAGCAGCGGGCAAGCCACGGCTTGTTCTGCGGCAATGCGGGCGCGGTCTGGGCCATTGGCTGCGGCCGTGCCCATCATGGCTTTGCCGGTTTCGCTCATCACGGTGCGCACGTCTTCAAAGTCGACGTTGACCAAAGCTTCCACGTTGATGATCTCGGCAATACCGCCGACGGAGTTTTTCAACACGTCGTTGGCAAAGGCAAAGGCTTCGTCTTGGCTGGCATCCTCGCCCAACACGTCCATCAGCTTTTCGTTCAACACCACGATCAGTGAATCGACGTTGGCTTCGAGTTCGGCCAAACCAATCTCAGCATTGGCCATGCGACGGCTGCCTTCAAACTCGAATGGCTTGGTCACCACCCCCACGGTCAGAATGCCCATCTCACGGGCCACACGCGCCACCACGGGGGCTGCGCCCGTGCCCGTGCCGCCGCCCATACCGGCTGTGACAAACAGCATGTTGGTGCCTTCCAGCGCCAAGCGGATGTCGTCGATGGCAGCTTCCGCTGCCTCGCGGCCGCGCTCTGGCTTGCTGCCAGCGCCCAAGCCGGTCGAGCCGAGCTGAATCACTTTGTGCGCATTGCTCACGCGCAGGGCTTGGGCATCGGTGTTGGCCGACACAAACTCCACGCCTTGCACGCCCGAGCTGATCATGTGCTCGACCGCGTTGCCGCCGCCGCCGCCCACACCAATGACCTTGATTTGTGTGCCTGAGTTGAATGCTTCAACCTCGATCATTTCGATGCTCATGTTGTTTCTCCTATCGATCTAAAAATTTGCAGTTGCCTTGAATTTGTTGTTTGCTTGCTTGCGTGCATGGCGCCCTTTCTATGTGGGCGGTGCGTGTGCTGCACCCGGTCGCCATCGTCGTGCGCCGAGCCAGTGCGGCGGACTGCCGCGTGCGAGGTAGAGCAATGATTGAGGGATCATGGTTAAAAGTTCCCCACAAACCAGTCTTTGATGCGGTCCATCGCTGATTTGACCGAACCACTTTTCTGCGACACCTTCACGCCACGCATGCGGTCAATGCCGGCTTCGGCCAGCAAGCCCATCACCGTGGCAGCCCGCGGTTGCGACACCATGTCAGCCAAAGCACTGTTGTAGTGGGCCACGCCACGGCGCACCGGCTTGAGGAAGATGTCTTCTCCCAACTCCACCATGCCCGGCATCACAGAACTTCCGCCCGTGAGCACAATGCCTGAAGACAGCACTTCTTCGTAACCCGACTCACGAATCACTTGCTGCACCAGTGAAAATATTTCTTCTACCCGCGGCTCAATCACACCTGCCAAGGCCTGGCGGCTGAGCATGCGCGGCGCGCGATCACCCAAACCTGGCACTTCCACTTGCACATCCGGATCGGCCAACAACTGCTTGGCAAAGCCTGACTCCACCTTGATGTCTTCGGCATCTTTGGTCGGTGTGCGCAAAGCCATGGCAATGTCGCTGGTGATCAAGTCACCGGCAATTGGAATCACCGCCGTGTGACGAATCGCACCGTTGGTGAAGATGGCCACATCGGTGGTACCCGCACCAATATCCACCAGCGCCACGCCCAACTCGCGCTCGTCATCGGTCAACACCGACAGGCTGGAGGCCAGGGGGTTGAGCATCAAACGGTCCACATCCAAACCGCAGCGTCGCACACACTTGATGATATTTTCAGCCGCACTTTGAGCGCCCGTGACGATGTGCACCTTGGCTTCGAGTCGAATGCCACTCATGCCAATCGGGTGCTTGACGTCTTGCCCATCGATGACAAATTCTTGCGGCTCCACCAACAACAAACGTTGGTCGGTCGATATGTTGATGGCTTTGGCCGTCTCCACCACACGCGCCACATCGGCTGCCGTCACTTCTTTGTCTTTGACCGCCACCATGCCGGTAGAGTTGATCCCACGGATGTGGCTGCCCGTGATGCCGGTGTAGACCCGCGTGATCTTGCAGTCGGCCATCAACTCAGCTTCTTTCAAGGCCTGCTGAATGCTTTGCACCGTGGCGTCGATGTTGACCACCACGCCACGTTTGAGGCCATTGCTCGGGGCCACACCCAGGCCTGCGAGTTTGAGCTCACCACCGGGCATGACCTCGGCCACGACCACCATGACCTTGGCTGTGCCAATGTCTAAGCCGACCACCAAATCTTTGTAATCTCTTGCCATAACCGCCTCGTTCTTTCTGTACCTTTGCTCCACCCGTCAACGCACAGCGGACACATCTGTCGTGCTCACGCCACGCAGTCGAAGCGCATACCCGTTGTCGTAACGCAAATCGGCCGATTCAATGGCCGCTACCTTGCGTCCCAATTTACTTGTCGCCTGCACCAGGGTCTGACCCAGCCGTTGCATGCGCACCATCACTTCCGCCGTGCTGCCACGGCCCAACTCAATCACGGCGCCATGCGCCACCCGCGCGCGCCAGCTGCCGCGGCCCGTCAAGTCCAAGCTCTCAAGCGGCAAATTCAAGCCTGCAAAAACTGGCGCCAATGCGCGGTACATCTGCAGCACTTGCTGCGACTGGCTGTCGGGCCCGCGCAAGCGCGGCAGCTTTTCATCATCTAACTCGCCCACATTGGCCTCAAACACTTCGCCATAGCTGTTGACCATGCGCGACTCACCATCGTCACCCCAATACGCCACGGGGCTATGCTCTTGCAAAGTCACCCGCAAACGGTTCGGAAATTCGCGCGCCACGCTGGCACTGCGCACCCAAGGCACGGCCTGAAAGGCGGCTTGCACGTGGTCTAAATCGGTGGTGAAAAAATTGCCATTCAAACGCGTCACCACGTTGGCGCGCAAGGTCACCGCGTTGTTGTGCTCCACATCGCCCAACACGGTGATGCCCGCCAAGGCAAAGGTTGGCAAGCGGGTCAAGGCCCAAAGACTGGCCGCCACCGCACCCGCCAACAAGGCCAGCAACATCAAGGACGAAGCCACATGCATCAAACGCACATCCAATGGCACTAACACCGAGGTATCAACCTCGCGGCGCGGGCGCATGTGGGG
>CAIMWY010000242.1 GCA_903845315.1 uncultured Burkholderiales bacterium | reverse complement strand
CCAAGCCCAGTTAATTTGCATCACATCGGGTTCAGCCCCGCCAGCAATTTGGGTGGTCAGGCGTTCAAGGTAACCATTGAACCCCATGTATTCCGCTTTGATTTTGACGCCAGGATTTTTTTCTTCAAACAGTCGCAAGGCTTTCAAAGTGGCTTCGTGACGACCCGAGCCGCCCCACCAACTGAAGCGCAAGACCTTGGTGTTGGTCTGTGCATCCGCCGTGCGTATGAACGGAATGGGAGAAAGTGCAGCGCCAAGCGCCACCATTTGTCGGCGATTGATCATGGTTGCAGCAAGCTCAGTTCACTTTGACCATCAAACAAATGGCAAGCCGACATTTGAATGTGCAACTGCACGGGTGCGCCACGTTCTAATTGCGCCAAAGCTTCGGCTTCTTCGGCTGGCATCCGAACCGTTAAAGGTGTGTCCCCTATGCTCACATACAAGAAGATCTCTGCGCCCATGTGTTCCATGAAGCGGTAGGTTGTTTCCAAGGGCAAAGAGTCGCCTTGCGAACGTGCGTGGAAATGAATGTGTTCGGGGCGGATGCCGAAAATAACGTCTGCTGCTTTGTTGTTGGACAAGCGAGCTGTATGCGTCGCTGGCAATGCCAATTGAGTGGTGCCCAATTGCACTTTGATCTGACCATCTGCTTGATGCAGATTTGTTTTGATCAAGTTCATTTCAGGCGAGCCAATGAAGCTGGCGACAAACGCATTGGCAGGCCGGTTGTAAAGCGCTGTTGGCGTGTCTACTTGTTGAATACGACCTTCTTTGAGCACACAAATGCGCTCGCCCATGGTCATGGCTTCTACTTGGTCGTGTGTCACGTAAATAGACGTGGCGGCTTGGCCTGAATCACGCAATGTGCGGTGCAGGTCAGTCAAGCGAACGCGCATGGATGCGCGCAGTTTGGCATCCAAATTTGAGAGAGGTTCATCAAACAAAAACACTTCAGGTTTTTTCACAATGGCGCGGCCAACCGCTACGCGCTGTGCTTGACCACCACTGAGTTGTTTGGGGAAGCGGTCCAGCAGGTGTGTCATTTCCAGTAACTCTGCCGCATGACGAACGCGTTGATCTACCTCTTGTTTAGAAATGCCTGACAACTTGAGTCCAAACGCCAAGTTTTCATAGACTTTCATGTGTGGGTAAAGCGCATAGTTTTGAAAAACCATGGCAATGCCGCGCTCTTTAGGCGCAAGATCGTTCACCTTCTTGTTGCCAATCCACATCTCGCCACCGGTGATCTTTTCAAGACCAGCCACCATGCGAAGCAGTGTGGATTTTGCGCAGCCTGAGGGGCCCACAAACACCATGAATTCCCCATCTTTAATCTCTAAGTCCACGCCATGCACGGCGGTGAACCCATTGGGGTAAGTTTTTTTAATTTGACGAAGACTGACTTGTGCCACAAAGGACTCCGGTTCAGATGTTTGTATTTAGCCCTTAACACCACTGCTGGTGGCACCTTCGATGAAGTGCTTTTGGGCTGCAAAAAAGACGGCAATAGATGGAATGAGCGCCACAACGCTGATGGCAATCACGTTGCGCCATTCCACTTCTTCAGTGGCACCAATGCTCATCTTCAAAGCCAAAGAAACGGGATAGTTTTCCACGCTGGCCAAATAAATAAGCGGGCCCATGAAGTCGTTCATGGTCCAAATAAATTGGAAAACAATGACCGAAATGAT
>CAIMWY010000241.1 GCA_903845315.1 uncultured Burkholderiales bacterium | reverse complement strand
CTCTCCCACCGATACCGCCCACATGGCCCAGGCCTTGGCCTTGGCCGAACAGGCGCTGTACCTCACCTCCCCCAACCCGCGGGTTGGGTGCGTCATTACCAGTGCCGATGGCGTGGTGCTGGGCAGCGGCCACACCCAAGCCGCGGGTCAAGCACATGCCGAGGTCATGGCCTTGCGGGATGCTCAGGCCCACGGCCAAAGCGTGCAAGGCGCCACAGCCTATGTGACGCTAGAGCCCTGCAGCCACCAAGGCCGAACCGGCCCGTGTTGCGATGCGCTGGTTCAAGCGGGCATCCAGCGCGTGGTGGCCAGCCTGCAAGACCCCAACCCCCAGGTGGCGGGCCAAGGCGTGGCGCGTTTGCGCGCGGCGGGCGTGCAGGTGGACGTGGGGCTGATGGCCGATGCAGCACGCGAACTCAACATTGGCTTTTTCAAGCGCATGCAGCACGGCATGCCCTGGGTGCGCATGAAAATCGCTGCCTCGCTGGACGGCCAAACCGCGCTGACCAATGGCCAGAGCCAGTGGATCACCCACGACGCTGCCCGCCAAGACGGCCACGCCTGGCGGGCCCGTGCCTGCGCCGTGCTGACCGGCATTGGCACCGTGCTGGAAGACGACCCTCTGTTGGACGTGCGCGCCGTCTCCACCCCACGCCAGCCCAGCCTGGTGGTGGTCGACAGTCGCCTGGAAACGCCCTTGAATGCCAAACTGTTTGGCCCACAACGCCCGGTGTGGTTTTATGCCGCGCAAGACAACGCCGAGAAACGCCGCGCCCTTGAGTCCAAAGCCGCCAGCGTGACGTGCTTGAGCGACGCCACCGGCAAGGTGGATTTGACCCAGATGCTGCACGAGCTGGCGCTGCGCAGCGTGAATGAGCTGCATGTGGAAGCCGGCCACAAACTCAACGGCTCGCTGCTGCGCGCCGGTCTGGTGGACGAGCTGCTGGTCTACATGGCACCCCTCTTGATCGGCCAAGGACGCGGCATGAGCAACCTCGGACCTTTATCAAACCTGCAAGAAGCCCTGGCGCTCGACTTTCACGAAGTCACACAAATTGGGCCTGATGTGCGAGTATTGGCGCGCATTCGGCGCTGAGGCCTGATAAACCTGCGAAAATAGTCGGATGTTCACCGGAATCATCACCGGCGTGGGGCGCATCACCGCAGTTCACGACCTGGGAAGCTCTTTAAACCACGGCAAGCGCCTCACCATCGAGGCCCCTGCCGGGTATCTCGACGACGTGGGCTTGGGTGACAGCATCGCTTTGAACGGCGCCTGCATGACCGTCACCACGTTTGCCCCCCTCCTCCACCAGTTCACCATTGACATCTCGGCAGAGTCGCTGGCGCGTACCAGCGGCTTGGCGCAGCTGGGTTCGGTCAATCTTGAAAAAGCCTTAAGGGCCCACGACCGCTTGGGCGGGCACATCGTGTCCGGCCATGTCGATGGCATCGGACAGGTAAGCCACTTTGAGCGCGTGGGCGAAAGCTGGGAGCTGTGCATCATGGCGCCGCCCGAGCTGGCCAAGTACCTGGCCTACAAAGGCTCGATCACCGTCAACGGCGTGAGCCTGACGGTCAACCGGGTGCAAGACTTCTTCGATGAAGCGGGACCCCTGGGTTTGCGCGGCTCAGAAGTCAGCATCAACCTCATTCCTCACACGGTCGACAACACCGCTTTGGGCAGCCTGCAAGCGGGCAGCACCGTGAACCTTGAAATTGACACCGTGGCGCGTTACGTTGAACGCATGCTGCGCGTGGACGCCTCTTTGAAAGCACCTCAATGACAACAGCCTTGACACCCGTGGCGATCTCGCCTGTGCAAGAGATCGTGGCCGAAATGAAAGCTGGCCGCATGGTCATCTTGGTGGACGAAGAAGACCGCGAAAACGAAGGCGACCTGGTGCTCGCCGCCGACCATGTCACCCCTGAAGCCATCAACTTCATGGCACGCTTTGGCCGTGGCCTGATTTGCCTCACGCTGACCCGCGAGCGTTGCGAGTTTTTAAAGCTGCCCCCCATGGCCGCACGCAACGGCACGGTCTACAGCACCGCCTTCACGGTATCGATTGAAGCCGCCGAGGGCGTGACCACCGGCATTTCTGCCGCTGACCGTGCCCGCACCATTGAAGTGGCCGTGGCCAAAGGCACAAGCCCCACTGACTTGGTGCAACCCGGCCACGTGTTTCCGCTGCAAGCGGTGGACGGCGGCGTGCTGATGCGCGCCGGCCACACAGAAGCGGGTTGTGACTTGGCGGCCATGGCCGGTTGTTCGGCCACCTCGGTGATTTGCGAAATCATGAAAGACGACGGCACCATGGCCCGTCTGCCTGACTTGCAATTGTTTGCGGCCGAGCATGGTCTGAAGATCGGCACCATTGCCGACCTGATTGCCCACCGCAGCCGCACCGAGTCACTGGTGCAAAAACTGGGCAGCCGTCCCATGACCACCGCGCATGGCGAATTCACGGCCAATGCCTACAAAGACATGACCAACGGTGCCGTGCACATGGCCTTGGTCAAAGGCAGTTGGAAGGCTGAGCAAGACGTATTGGCCCGCGTGCACGAGCCCCTGTCGGTGCTCGACGCGCTGGAGCCCAACCGTGTCATGCACTCATGGGGTTTGGATTCGAGCTTGCAACGCATCGCCCAAGAAGGCGCCGGCGTGGTGGTGTTGCTCAACTGCGGCGAGAGTGGCGAGCAGTTGCTGGCCCAGTTTGACGGTACCGCACGTTCAGCCCACGCCCCTGAGCGTGGCCGTATGGACTTGCGCAGCTACGGCGTGGGCGCACAAATTTTGCGTGACTGCGGTGTGCACAAGATGCGCCTGTTGGGCACCCCGCGCCGCATGCCCAGCATGACCGGCTACGGGCTCGAAATCGTCGGCTATCTGGCCAAAACATAAGTACCAAGGATTTCTGCCATGTTTGTCTCCAACCTCGCCAGCACCACCACCTTGGACGGCAGCAGCCTGAAAATTGGTATTGTCCAAGCCCGCTTCAACGAAGCCGTCACCCACACCTTGCGCGAGGCCTGCGTGGCCGAACTCAAGTCCATGGGCGTGGCCGATGACCGCATCACCGTGGTGCAAGTGCCCGGTGCACTGGAAGTGCCCCTGACCTTGGCGGCACTGGCCCAAATTGAAGACCCCGAGCCCTTCAACGCGCTGATCGCCTTGGGCTGCATCATCCGCGGAGAGACCTACCACTTTGAGTTGGTGGCCAACGAGTCAAGCGCCGGCGTGACCCGCGTGGGCATGGACTACCACGTGCCGATTGCCAACGCGATTTTGACCACCGAAAACTTAGAGCAAGCCGTGGCCCGCCAAACCGACAAAGGCCGCGACGCCGCCCGCGTGGCAGTGGAAATGGCCTTGCTGCTGGAGCAACTCGCATGATGACGGACACCCTCACGCCTGAGCCGCAACAAGCCCCAGAGCAACCCAAGGCAGAGGTCAAAGCGCCGCGCAAGAGCTCGGCCAAGTCAGGCCGCAGCCGTTCGCGTGAGTTTGCGCTGCAAGGCCTCTACCAATTTTTGG
>CAIMWY010000240.1 GCA_903845315.1 uncultured Burkholderiales bacterium | reverse complement strand
GTGGCGCTTGAAATTGCTCACGGTTGCTGGTGAGCATGGTGTCGACAAATAATCGATAACCGCGCGATGTTGGGATCCGCCCAGACGAGGTGTGTGGGCTGACAATCAGGCCGAGAGACTCCAAATCAGACATGACGTTGCGGATGGTGGCCGGCGAGAGCTCAATCCCTGTAGCCCGGGAAAGCGTGCGGGAACCTACGGGTTGTCCGTCGGCAATGTAGCGCTCTACCAGCGCTTTGAGCAACAACTTGGCTCGATCGTCTAGCATGGTCATGGATTCATCGAATTTTAGTGATGTAATTTGTCTATGAAATCGAAGTTTCGCCAGATCGCACTGCTTGGAAAATACCAACTGCCAACCGCAGGCGGCGCCAAACCGTCTACACGTTTGGCACTTGAGAGCATTGCACAATTTTTGCACGCCCAACACTGCGAAGTCATTTTGGAACACGATACAGCGGCCAACACCGGTTTATCGGGCTACCCGGTGATGGATGTTGCGGGCATTGGCAAGCATTGCGACTTGGCCTTGGTGGTCGGTGGCGACGGCACCATGCTGGGATACGGTCGTCAATTGGCCCAATACCGGGTGCCCTTGATTGGCATTAACCAAGGCCGCCTTGGCTTCATCACGGACATTCCCTTGAACGCCTTTGCCGACACCCTCAAAGACATGCTGCGCGGTGATTACGAAGAAGACAACCGCGCCATGATGCACGCCAAAGTATGGCGTGATGGACATTGCGTGTTTGATGCATTGGCGCTCAACGACGTAGTGGTCAACCGGGGTGCCACGTCAGGCATGGTGGAAATGCGTGTCGAGGTAGATGGTCATTTTGTGGCCAACCAACGTGCCGACGGCTTGATCATTGCCACACCCACCGGGTCGACGGCCTATGCCTTGTCTGCGGGTGGCCCTTTGATGCACCCGTCCTTGCCCGCTTGGCTGATGGTGCCGATTGCGCCACACACGCTCTCTAACCGACCGATCGTGCTGGCCGACCCTGGTGAGATCGTGATTGACTTGGTGTCAGGTCGCGACGCCAGCGCCAACTTTGACATGCAATCCTTGGCGTCTCTATTGATGGGTGACCGCATCACGGTGCGCCGCTCGCAACACCATGCGCGCTTTTTGCACCCTAAAGGTTGGAGTTATTTCGACACCTTGCGTGAAAAATTACACTGGAACGAGGGGGGCGCATGAGTTTGCAACACATGGTGTTGCGCGACTTTGTGATCGTGCGCGAACTTGACCTCAAGCTATCCCCCGGATTCACCGCACTCACGGGGGAAACTGGCGCAGGCAAATCGATTTTGATTGATGCCTTACAACTGGTTTTAGGCGCTCGTGCTGAGGCCAGTGTGGTGCGCGAAGGCGCGACACGTGCCGAGATTTGTGCCGAGTTTGATATCAGTCCAGACCTGACCGCCTGGTTGCATGACGAGGGGTTTGCCACTGAAGACGCGTTCACTGACAGCTTGCTGCTCAAACGCACCATCGACGCACAAGGCAAAAGTCGAGCATGGATCAATGGCAGCCCTGCCACCGCCACCCAGCTGCGCGCCTTGGGCGATAAGGTACTCGACATTCATGGCCAACATGCTTGGCAAAGCCTGACACGTCCCGACGCTGTGCGTGGCCTGCTCGATGCCTACGCTGGCGTGAGCTTGAGCCAACTCGGTCAACAGTGGAGCGCTTGGCGAATCACCATGCAAGCGCTGCAAGACGCGCGTGGCGCGCAAGACACACTTCAAGAGGAGCGGGAACGCCTGCTGTGGCAATTGGCCGAAGTCGACAAACTCGCACCCGGCAGCCATGAATGGGACGAACTCAACGCCCAGCACACCCGGTTGTCCAACGCGCAGGCCTTGATGGATGCAGCGCAAGCAGCCATTGCGGCGCTTGAGGACGAAGACACGGGAGCCCTGCGCCAACTTGCCCGTGCGCAAGATGCCTTGCAAGACCAAGCCGGCGTGGAGCCCGCATTTGCCAACTGGGTCGATGTGCTGGCCTCTAGCGTGGCTCAAGCCTCTGATGTGGCGCACTCCTTGCACAGCTACTTGGGCCATACCGAGCTCGACCCGCAACGCCTGCACAGCTTGGATGAGCGCATGTCGCTGTGGATGTCTTTGGCACGACGTTTCAAACGCAGCCCACAAGAGCTGCCTGCGCTCTACCAAGAGTGGCGCACAAGGCTGTCGCAGCTGGATGCAGCCACCGATCTTGGGGCACTTGAAGCGGCCCAGTCTCAAGCAGCCGTGGCTTACCACGCTGAGGCACGCAAGGTGTCGCAAGCGCGTACCAAGGCGGCCCCCAAGCTGGCGACAGCGATCAGTCAAGCCATGCAGGGCTTGGGCATGCAAGGCGGCCGCTTTGAGGTGGCGTTGGATAAGCTCGAACACCCATCCTCCAGTGGCCTGGAGTCTGTGCAGTTTTTGGTGGCAGGCCACCCGGGCACCACGCCCCGCCCCGTGGGCAAAGTCGCGTCCGGTGGCGAGTTGTCTCGCATTGCCTTGGCCATTGCGGTCACTACCAGCCAATTGGGCAGTGCGCAAACTTTGATCTTTGACGAAGTGGATTCGGGCGTGGGTGGTGCGGTGGCAGAAACCGTCGGTCGATTGATGCAGCAACTTGGCCGCGACCGCCAAGTCATGGCCGTGACGCACTTGCCCCAGGTCGCTGCTTGTGCAGACCATCACCTGGTGGTGTCCAAGCAAAGTGACGAAAAAGGAACCGCCAGCCAAGTCAATGCCCTACAAGGCGACGCCCGTGTGCGCGAAATCGCGCGCATGTTGGGCGGTGAAAAAGTCTCTGACACCACCTTGGCTCATGCACGGGAAATGTTGCAACAACCCGCCGTCAAGAAGGCGCGTAGCACATGAAGCAAGAAATCGTCTTAATCACTGGCATGTCCGGTTCGGGCAAATCGGTGGCCTTGCACGCCTTGGAAGATGCTGGCTACTACTGCGTTGACAACCTGCCACCCGAGCTGCTGCTGCCTTTTGTCAAACTTGAGCAGCAACAAAGCGCCACCAAAGTGGCGATTGCCATGGATGTGCGCAGCGCCAACTCCCTGCCCTTGGTGATTCCGCAGTTGACCCATTTGCGGGCCTTGGATGTCAACATCCGACCTTTGTTTCTAGACGCCAGCACCGAGGTGTTGGTGCATCGTTTTTCAGAGAGTCGCCGCCGCCATCCCTTGTCGCGCCAAGAGGCTACCGAGCAACATCCTGACCAACAGCGCGATCTGATCGAAGCCATTGAGCTAGAGCGTCATTTGTTGGCTGATTTGCGCGAGGCCTCGCACATCATTGACACCAGTTTGTTGCGCAGCACCAAGTTACAGGCCTATATCAAGTCGCTGATCTCAGCCCCGGCCACACAGTTGACGTTGATGTTTGAGTCATTTGCTTTCAAGCGCGGCATACCGCTGCATGCCGACTATGTGTTTGATGTGCGCATGCTGCCCAATCCGCATTACGAACCCGATTTACGTGCCCTCACAGGGCGAGATACACCGGTGTCCGATTGGCTGGCACAGCATCCAAGCGTCGACAAAATGGCTACCCACATCTCCGATTTTTTGACCACATGGTTACCCGACTTGAACCAAGACCACCGCAGCTATGTGACGGTAGCGATTGGTTGCACGGGTGGACAGCACCGTTCGGTGTATTTGGTAGAGCACTTGAGCGCGCTATTCACCCCCAACTGGGTCACCCTCAAACGTCACCGCGAACTCGACCTCATGGGGTCGTGAGCAGCTTGCGCACGGGGGCCGGCAAACCCAAAGCAGGCCACGCATCGGCCTCGAGCCATTGCCCACGCCCTAATTTGCGAGCAACAGGCAAGACCAAACGCACGGGATGCAAGTGCAAATCTTTGTGTGTCAGCACATGCTTGAAAGCCCCCTGCTCTTGCAAGTTTTCGCGCACAGGCAATGGCAGCGACACCTGCAACTCAGAAAAACTCGCGAACATCGGCAAGGCATACAAACCCGCCCAAACGCCGGTGTCGGGGCGTTGCTCCAGCAGCACATCGCCTGCCTTGGTTTGCGCCAGCAGTAACCACCAAGACTCTGCGCTGCGTTTGAGTTTGCGCGTCTTGACGGGGTAGAGATGCGGCGTGCCTTGGGATGCGGCCACACACTGAAGCTGCACCGGGCATTCAGGGCAGCGTGGCTGCTTGGGTGTGCACAAGGTGGCGCCCAAGTCCATCACCCCTTGCGTGTAGCGTGGCATGGCACGCACTAAGTTGCGCTGCGGAAGCATGCTTTGCGCCAACGCCCACAAAGCGCGTTCATGGCGCGAAGATGCCAAATCGTCCTTAAAACCTAGGAACCGCGTCAACACACGTTTGACATTGCCATCCAAAATGGCAATCGGTTCAGCAAAACACAAAGATGCCACGGCCGCCGCCGTCGAACGGCCAATGCCTGGCAAGGTTTGCAAGGCGTGTGCACTGCGCGGAAACTCACCCCCATGCAAAGCAAGCACGGCTTGGGCCGCTTTGTGCATATTGCGCGCGCGACTGTAATAGCCCAAGCCACTCCACAAACCCAATACATCGTCTAGCGGCGCTGCGGCCAAACTGGCCACCGTCGGAAAGCGTTGCATAAAACGGGCGAAATAATCGCGCACGGTGCTGACCTGGGTTTGCTGCAACATGATTTCAGACAACCATACGGCGTATGGGTCTTGGGTGTTTTGCCAAGGCAAGTCGTGACGACCATGTTTTTTTTGCCAGGCCACCACCGATTCGGCGAAAAAAGTGTGTGCTTGACTCATGCCATCAAGCCTTTTGGCACTTGGCGCAGTAGTAGGTGGAGCGTTGACCTTGGCGTATTTGACGAATCAAGGTGCCACAGACACGACAAGGCTGACCTGCACGGTCATACACCATGGCCTCCAATTGAAAGTAGCCCTGCTGGCCATCGGCATTGGAAAAATCACGCAAGGTGCTGCCACCTTTTTGCACCGCGCGCGCAAGCACATTCACAATGGCGCTACGCAGTTTTTCGGCGCGCGGTCGACTGATCAGATCGGCCCGCAACGTGGGGCGAATGCCGGCCAAAAACAAGGCTTCCGACGCATAGATATTGCCCACACCGACCACCACATCACCCGCCAACAGCACTTGCTTAATGGCTGAGTAGCGTTGCTTCAAGCCTTGGTGAAAAACCTTCACATCAAAATCTGAACCTAAAGGCTCTACCCCTAAATGCCCCAACAGTTTTTGCGCCTGAGGGCTGTCTTGGCTGTCGGCGTACACCACTGCACCAAAACGCCTGGGATCATTGAGACGGAGCAATCCCCGGTCAGTGTCCAAATCAAAATGATCGTGAGCCTGAGGTGAGCTTCGGTCATCACTGAAACGCAAACTGCCCGACATACCCAAATGCCAAAGCAACATACCCTGGTTCAAATCGACCAGTAAATATTTGCCACGGCGGCGCACCGCCAAAACATGCCGCCCCAGCAATGATTCGGGCAGACAACCCAAAGGCCAACGCAAGGCTTTACCCACACGAACGCCTGTCACACGCGCTTGCGCAATGCGATTTACAAAACTCAATCGGGTAACTTCAACCTCAGGTAATTCGGGCATGGTGCAGGCATAAAAAAACAGTCAGCGATTATGATGCCCCTATGAAATTCCCCTTGTTTTTTGCTCGCCCATGGGTTGGCCCACTGTTTTTGTTGCTCTGCGCAGTGGGGCTTGCCCCCGCTTACGCTCAAACACCAAGCACAGAAACAACTGCGCCCGTGGTGAACTCTGATCTCACTGGCGAGCTGTTGTATGAAATTTTGCTGGGAGAGCTCAATCTTCGCCATGGCGAGCCTGGTGCTGGCTTTTCTCTGCTGCTGGATGCTGCTCGGCGCTCCAACGATGTGCAGCTTTTTGCCCGTTCGGTCGACATTGCGCTGCAAGCGCGCTCGGGCGATGGCGCATTGATGGCTGCACGCGCATGGGCCCAGGCCTATCCGCAAGACCGCAAAGCCAACCTGCAAGTGCTGCAAATTTTGCTGGCGGTCAACCAAACTGCCGAAAGCATGGAGTTCTTGAAAAAAGAAATTGCCTTGGCCCCTGTAGCAGAGCGTGCCTTGGCGATCAGCCTCATCCCTAGGCACTACGCACGTGTGTCAGACAAAAAGCTGGCAACCGACATCGTTCAAAAAACGCTTGAGCCCTATCTGACCCCAAAGGCCACTGCGGCTGCATCGTGGACCGCACTGGGACGCATGCGTTTGGCCAACGAAGACGCGCAAGGTGCGCTGCAAGCGGCGCAAAAAGGTCGTGCAATCGATAACCAAGCCATCGGCCCTGCGCTTTTGGCCTTAGAGCTGATGGGGCGACAAATCAAAGGGTCTGAAGAGCTGGTGACGCTTGCGCTGCAGCAACAAAACACCCCCGAGTTGGCCATGAGTTACGTGCGGGTCCTGATTGAGTTGCGTCGCTACAGCGATGCTGACCGGCAGTTGCAAACCATCACGCAAAGCCATCCCCTGCAAGCTGAAGCCTGGTTGATCTTGGGTTCGCTGCAATTCGAACAAGGGCAAGATGCACAAGCCGAATCTTCCTTGGCCAAATACGTGAGCATTGCCAGTCAAGACACCGCAAACAATTCAACGCGAGGCATCACCCAAGCTCAAACACGCAGGGCCGCCATCATGGCGCGCCAAGGCAAACTCAATGAGGCTCGGCAACTTCTGGCTGAGTTACCTGTCAACAACGACGAAGACTTGCGCAGCCGTTTGATGGCTGAAGTGCAGCTACTGCGCGAACAGCGCCAATGGCAAGCAGCCCTTGATGTGCTGGTCAAGGCCAATTCAAACCACCCCGACCTCATGTATGAACAAGCCATGATCGCGGAAAAGCTCAATCGTTTGGATGAGATGGAAAAACTGCTGCGCGCGGTGATTGAACAAGACCCCGAACATCACAACGCCTACAACGCGCTGGGATTTTCACTGGCAGATCGCAAACTGCGTTTACCCGAAGCCAAAGCACTCATCATCAAGGCGCTGAGTTTCGCGCCCAACGACCCATTCATCACAGACAGCTTGGGCTGGGTTGAATTCCGATTGGACAACTTGCCCAGTGCACTCCAGCACCTGCAAAAAGCCTACCAAGCTCGACCAGATGCTGAAATTGCTGCCCACTTGGGTGAGGTGTTATGGCAACTGAACCGCCAAGATGAGGCGCGCGCGATTTGGCGCGAGGGCATCAAAGTTGCCCCTGACAACGAGACCTTGCAAGAAACACTGCAACGCCTCAAAGCCAAGCTCTGACATTGCTTGACATGCGCCGCTTTCTGGGTCCCTCGTTGCTTGCGGGGTTGCTGTGCCTGTTTCTTGTGGCATGCGCCACACCGCAGCGCTTGATGCCGCAAGACACGCTCAAGCCCATCGAGCCAGAATGGCAAGGCCGCTTGAGTCTGGTGATTCACAGCAGCCCCGAGACCGCCTTGAGCGCAGGCTTTTTACTCCGTGGGTCCGCACAGCAAGGTGCCATCGACTTTTACTCGCCCTTGGGCACCACCGTGACTGCACTGCGCTGGTCACCGCAAGCGGCGCTATGGCTTGAGGGCGACCAACAACACAGCTTTGACTCCTTGTCTCGTCTGACAGAAAAAGCAACCGGTGCGGCCTTGCCCATCACCCAGTTGTTCGACTGGTTAGAGGGCCGGCCTGTAACGCTTCCAGGATGGCAAACCGACTTGTCCGGACTGCCGCAGGGTTTCTTGGTTGTGCGCCGCACCGACCCCGCCCCGCAGGTGGTCTTGCGAATCAAACTTGATTGACACTCTTTGCACCATGTCAACCCTGACCCATGTCTTAGCACCAGCCAAGCTGAACTTGTTTTTGCACATTACAGGTCGCAGGCCTGACGGCTACCACCTGTTGCAGTCGGCCTTCATGCTGATTGACTGGTGCGACACCCTGCACTTTGAGACACGGCCCCATGGAGAAATTGAACGCGAAGACTTGACCTCAGCGCTGCCGGCCGATGATCTGATCACACGGGCTGCACGAAGTTTGCAAACCGCCAGCGCCACACGCATGGGCGCGCACATCGCGGTTGAAAAATCTATTCCAGCTCAAGCCGGCATGGGGGGCGGCTCTTCAGACGCAGCAAGCACCTTGCTGGCCTTGAACCGTTTATGGGGCTTGAAATGGCCCTTGTCCAAGCTTTTGCCACTGGGTCTTGCACTTGGCGCCGATGTGCCATTTTTCTTGCACGGTCACAACGCCTGGGTAGAAGGCATCGGAGAAAAAATTACCCCTTTGGAATTACCCCAAGCGCGTTTTGTTGTTGTCCGAGTCAACGCGGGCTTGGAGACTGCGCGAATTTTTAGCGATCCCATGCTCGAGAGGGCCACGCAAGCTGCTACAATAACGGACTTCGCTATTCGCCCTTTTGACTTCGGTCGAAACGACTTGCAGCCAGTGGCTCAGGCGTTGTGCCCCGAAATTGACCAAGCCCTTCAATGGCTGTCATCCTTCGGACTCAGCCCACGCATGACCGGTTCTGGCAGTGCAGTTTTTGCGCAATTGCCTGAAGGTGTATCGCTTGATGCACCTCCCAGCGGTTGGCAAATGCGGGTGTGTGGCAACATGGCAGTGCATCCCTTGGATGGATGGGTTGTCAACGACGATTAGCGGTCGGCAGCTGTAAAGCGGTTGACCTGTGTAGGGGAGTCGCCAAGTTGGTTAAGGCACTGGATTTTGATTCCAGCATGCGAAGGTTCGAGTCCTTCTTCCCCTGCCAAAATTCAAAGGCACTGCGGTGCTTAGTTTGCATGTGACGGCTCATTGACGTCATTGGTCTTGAAGTGAAAGTCACCCGTCATCATGTCGACTCCTGCTCCCGACTTCATGGTCTTCACAGGCAACGCCAATCCAACCATGGCGGCCGAAATAGCCAAGCACTTAGGCATCGAACTCGGCGCAGCTCATGTGGGCCGCTTCTCAGATGGTGAAGTGACTGTCGAAATCAATCAAAACGTGCGTGCCCGCGATGTCTTCGTGGTGCAAAGCACGTGCGCGCCCACCAACGAAAGTTTGATGGAATTGCTGATCATGGTCGACGCCTTGAAGCGTGCCTCTGCCGAACGCATCAGTGCGGTCATCCCTTACTTTGGATACGCTCGCCAGGACCGTCGCCCACGCTCTAGCCGTGTGCCAATTTCAGCCAAGATGGTGGCCGATCTTTTGCAAACTGTCGGCGTGGCACGCGTGCTGACCATGGATTTGCATGCCGACCAAATTCAAGGTTTTTTCAACATCCCGGTCGACAACATTTACGCTTCCCCCGTGCTCTTGGGCGACTTGCGTCTCAAGAACTACGAAGACCTGATCGTGGTCTCGCCTGATGTGGGCGGCGTGGTGCGTG
>CAIMWY010000239.1 GCA_903845315.1 uncultured Burkholderiales bacterium | reverse complement strand
CCCCCCAATCACAAAGGTCGGGTCCATGCCAGCCTCGGCCAGCACACTCGCCACCAAACTGGTGGTGGTGGTTTTGCCGTGGGTGCCTGCGATGGCCACACCTTGCTTCAAGCGCATCAACTCGGCCAACATGACTGCACGTGGCACCACCGGAATGAGTTTGGCGTGCGCCGCCACCACCTCGGGGTTGTCGGCTTGCACCGCGGTGGAGGTGACCACCGCGTCGGCTCCGGCAATATGAGACGCCGCATGGCCCACATGGGTGCTGATGCCCAAAGCATGCAAACGCTTGAGGGCTGCGCTGTCGGACAAGTCAGAACCCGAGACCACATAGCCCAGGTTCAACAACACCTCGGCGATGCCGCTCATGCCAGCGCCACCAATGCCCACAAAGTGAATGTGACGGATCGCGTGCTTCATGCTGCTGCCCTCGTCTGCGTCAGTGCGTCACAGGCGGCGGCCACGGCTTGGGCGGCTTCAGTTTTTCTCATCGCATAGGCTTTCTCTGCACACGCCAACAGCGTGCGTCGTGTCATGAATTGCAAACGGTTGGCCAAGTCTTGCGCTTCGAGTTGCGATTGCGCGATCAACCAACCGCCTCCCGCATCGACCAAGAAGCGGGCATTGGTGGTTTGGTGGTCGTCCACCGCATGCGGGAAAGGCACATAGATAGCAGCCACACCCACGGCGGCCAGTTCGGTCACTGTGCTCGCGCCTGCGCGTGCAATCACCAAGTCAGCCTCGGCGAACGCTTGGGCGGTGTCGTCGATGAACGGGGTAAGTTCAGCGTGCACACCGACGTTGGCATAGGCCGCGCGAAGCGCGTCAATTTGTTGGGCACCGCTTTGATGGATCACCTGTGGACGCTGACTCACCGGGATCAACGCCAAGGCATGAGGCATCAAAGTATTGAGTGCCTGAGCCCCCAAACTGCCACCCACCACCAGCACACGCAATGGGCCGCTGCGCTGGGCAAAGCGCTCAGCCGGCGTCGGCTGATTGAGAAAGCCTTCTCGCATAGGGTTACCCACCCACTCGGCTTGAGGCATCACACCAGGGAAGGCTGTGAACAAACGCTTGGCCACTCGGGTCAGTACCTTATTGGCCATGCCGGCGATGGAGTTTTGCTCGTGCAAGACCAAGGGCTTGCCACACAAGGCTGCCACCAACCCAGCAGGCAGCGTGATGTAGCCGCCCAGGCCCAGCACGACATCGGGTTTGACACGGCGCATCACACATAGGCTTTGCCAGAAAGCACGCAGCAATTTGAAAGGCAGCATGGCCAAGGTTGTGAAGCCTTTGCCACGCACACCCGAAAACTGCACGGCCTCATAAGTAAACCCACGCGGCGGAACCAGTTGACTCTCCATGCTTGGCGCAGGTGCGCCCAACCAATGCACACGCCAGCCTCGGGTGCGCAGCAACTCGGCCACCGCCAAGCCTGGGAAGATGTGCCCCCCCGTGCCACCTGCCATGACCAAAGCCGTGCGAGGCGCGTTCATAGACGGCCTCCATGCATCAACCATGCTGCTTGCAGCAGCATGCAGCGCTGCGCGCTGACGCTGTTTTGGCGAAACCGCGTGCTCTTCATAAACGGCCTCCATGCATGAGCACGCGGTTTTCATAATCCACGCGCAGCACCACAGCGATGGCGATGAGGTTGAGCAAGATGGCGGAGCCGCCATAGCTCATGAATGGCAGGGTCAGACCTTTGGTGGGCAAGGCCCCCAGGTTCACACCGATGTTGATGAAGGACTGAAAGCCCATCCAAATGCCCACGCCTTGCGCCACCAGACCAGCAAACACGCGGTCCATGGCAATAGCTTGGCGGCCGATGTACATGATGCGACGTGTCAACCACATGAACATGGCGATGATGGCGACCACGCCGACAAAGCCAAACTCTTCGCCAAGCACGGCCAGCAAGAAGTCGGTGTGCGCCT
>CAIMWY010000238.1 GCA_903845315.1 uncultured Burkholderiales bacterium | reverse complement strand
CCCACACCTGAGACGGGGCAACCCAAACGAGGCTTGCCTTTGACCAAGGGCAGCGAGGCTGTCTTGATGCGGCGCAGTTTGGCCAAGGTAGCGTCACCCAGGTACTGGGGCAACAAGTCAGGGATGACAGCGCTCAGGTCGCGCAGCTTGCCATCGGCGTCGATCAAACCGGGTTTTTCTTTGCCGGGGTTGCCATAACGAACCAATTTCATGGATTGCCTTTCAGGTTAAACAGTCATTCAAAGCGCTCATGCGCAGCATGAGGAGCGGGCGAATTATGGCGCCTTGGGCGAGTGCCTCACTTCGCGTGGGCGACAAAGCCCAAGCCTGCGGCGTCACACCAACAGTGCGAGTGCCGCGTCCGCGTGGTCCAACGGTGAGCGCTTGAAGCCCGAGCGCGCATAGCGCTGCAAGTTGCCCAAAGCCAAGGCGACCAAGGCAGCGGCGCGCACTTGCGCGTCCACCGTGGGCGTGGGCGACTGGCGCGCCTCGGCCGCCGCACGCAACACTTGGCGCAAAGACGACTCGATGCGGTCAAACAACTGGTTCATGCGCTGGTGCAAACGCTCGTGTTCAAACACCAAGGCGTCGCCCACCATCACGCGGGTCATGCCGGGGTTTTTTTCGCCAAACTGCAGCAACACCGTCACCATGCGCGCGGCTTTGTCGGCGCCATCGCCCTCGCGTTCGGCGATTTGGTTGATCAAGGTGAACAGGCTGCTTTCGATGAAGTCAATCAAGCCCTCAAACATCTGTGCCTTGCTGGCGAAGTGGCGGTACAGCGCCGCCTCGCTCACCTCAATCTTGGCCGCCAACGAGGCGGTGGTGATGCGCTCAGCCCCCGGTTGCTCCAACATGCCCGCCAGCGTTTGCAAAATCTGCGCGCGCCGCTCGCCGGGCTTCATGCGCTTGCGGCCCACAGCCTCGGGCGATGGGTCAGTCGTGTCAGAGTCGGGGGTAGAAGCGGCGTCAGACATGGCGGGCGACCTTCGAAAGTTAATGCGACCTGATCATGGTGCCGAAGGCTTGATCGGTCAAGATCTCCAACAACATGGCATGCGGCACCCGGCCATCGATGATGTGCACCGCATTCACTCCGCTCTTGGCGGCGTCGAGTGCCCCACTGATCTTGGGCAACATACCGCCACTGATGGTGCCGTCGGCGCACAACTCGTCAATGCGGCGCGGCGTCAACTCAGGCAACAACTGGCCTTGCTTGTCGAGCACGCCGGGAATGTTGGTGAGCATCAACAGCTTTTCGGCTTGCAGCACGGTGGCCAGCTTGGCCGCCACCACGTCGGCGTTGATGTTGTAGCTCTCGTTGTTCTCGCCAAAACCAATCGGGCTGATGACGGGAATGAAGGCATCGTCTTGCAAGGCCTTGACCACGCTGGGGTCGATGCTGACGATGTCACCCACCTGGCCCACGTCGTATTCTTTGTGGGGGTCTTGGCTGTCGTGCAGCACCAGCTTGCGGGCACGGATCATGGCGCCATCGCGCCCAGTCAAACCCACCGCTTTGCCACCGGCTTGGTTGATCAGGCCCACGATGTCTTGCTGCACCTCGCCGCCCAACACCCACTCGACCACTTCCATGGTTTCGGCGTCGGTCACGCGCATGCCTTGCACAAACTCGCCCTTTTTACCCAAGCGCTTCAAGGCGGTTTCAATTTGCGGGCCGCCGCCATGCACCACCACCGGGTTCATGCCCACCAGCTTGAGCAACACCACGTCTTCGGCAAATGCTTGTTGCAGCAAGGGGTCGGTCATGGCGTTGCCACCGTACTTGATGACCAAGGTTTTGCCGTGAAATTTACGGATGTAGGGCAGCGCTTGGGCCAAGATGTCGGCCGGGTTCAAAGTGCTCATGGCAACAGCTCCGAAGTTCAGTCTGTGTGTGAGTGTTCCACATGTTCGTTGTTGGCTGCTTGCGCCGCTTGTGGGCCCAAAACCAAGTCGCGCACCATCTCGCGCAGCAACTTTTTCTCTTGGAAGCTCAGAGCGCGCTCCAACACGCGGCGCACACCCAGCAACAACTGGCGGTCCACCTCTTGTGGAATGCCACGGGTGTTTTGCAACTCTTCGCGCAACTCTTCGCGCAAGTCTTCGGGCTCGTCGCTCCACCAGCTGCGGATGACGGTGTTGAGTTGCTCACGCAGTTGTTCGGGGTCCACCGCGGGGGCGGCATGCACGGTGGCATTGCCGTGGCGCGGCTGGGCACCGTCACGCACTTGGTTAGCGCCCAAGACCACCCGGTGGTCGGCCTGCGCCAGCAAGCGCGCCCAACCCGGATCGTCGCGCTGCAACTGCACCATGTTGCGCGAAGCCTCGTCGGCCAACAGGTGCACCGCCACGCCGTGCAGCTGGGCTTCGTCAATCATGTTGAGCAAGCGCTCGTCGTCGCTGCCCACCAAAATGTGTTCGCAGGCTTGGCGCTCGGACAGCCGCTTCAAGTCGGCGCCCAAGGCGCGCAAGATCGACACCCCACCATCTTGGCTGTGCGGCAGCACAGCGCGGGCAATTTGGGCGTCGACCACTGACTCGTCGGTGCTGTCGCTATACCAATAAATGCGGCGCAGATTCAACTCCAAGCCATGGTGACTCAAGGCACTGGTGAGCAGGTTGTGCAGGTGTTGGCGGGTTTTGTCTTGAGCCGCTTCAGTTTGGCCTTGCAACCAAGCCAAAAAGCGCGCGTCGATCAAAGCAATGCAGGATTCAGCGTTGCCATGGGCAGCGCCGTGAGAAGAATGTTGACGTTTCATGGAATCACTAAAAGAAAAAAGTAAAAGATAAAGCCTGTTGGGCGTGTGCTAACTCTGCTCACCCACCAACTGTCTGTATTCTAGAACCGCCTGCTTGAGGGCGCAGGGGATAATTATCTCTATGACGCAAGACAGCACTCTACCCATTTTGATCACTGGCGGCACCGGCTTCATTGGCTCGCACACTGCCGTGGTGTTGGCACAAGCGGGTGTTCCCCTCGTCATCTTGGACAACCTGTGCAACAGCAGCCCCAAAGTGCTAGACCGTTTGGCCCGCTTGGGCGTCACACCCTTGGAGTTTGTGCAAGCCGACATCCGCGATGCCTCCGCCTTGGACGCCCTGTTTGCACGCCACCACTTTGCCGGGGTGGTGCACTTTGCCGGACTCAAAGCCGTGGGCGAGTCGGTAGCCCAGCCCCTGCGCTACCTCGACAACAACGTGG
>CAIMWY010000237.1 GCA_903845315.1 uncultured Burkholderiales bacterium | reverse complement strand
GTTGTCCTTGATGAAGTTGGCAAGCGATTTGCGCAGATCATCGATATTGGCCGAACAAGCGCGCAAAACCTCAGCGGCACTGGGGTTGTCAAGTAAGGCCAGCAACAGGTGTTCGACGGTGATGAATTCGTGGCGTTGCTGGCGGGCCTCTACAAAGGCCATGTGCAAGCTGACTTCAAGTTCTTGGGCAATCATGTGTTTTCTTTCTGGCTTGCTTCGTAGGTTTGACTGTATATGGAAACAAAAGCCATTTATTCAACAGGTTCACTGACACATTGCAATGGATGCCCTGCTTTGCGGGCAGCCTCCATCACCTGGTCAACCTTGGTGGCAGCCACATCTTTGCTGTAGACACCGCAGACGCCTTTGCCGTCGAGGTGGATTTTGAGCATGATTTGTGTTGCCGATTCACGGTCTTTAGAGAAAAACTCTTGCAACACCATGACGACAAACTCCATCGGAGTGAAGTCGTCGTTGAGCATCAATACCTGGAACATTTTCGGCGGCTTAGTGCGCTGAGTGCGGCGCTCTAAAACAACCGAATCGCCATCATCACGGCTAGGAGTTTGAACTTTTTTCGTAGGGATAAGGCGCGCCATGGTGTGATTCTACCGAGCAGCGTCAGATGTGATCGATCAACACCCGACCAAAGCCAGAGCAACTGACTTGCGTAGCCCCGTCCATTAAACGGGCAAAGTCATAGGTCACGCGCTTGGTGGCAATGGCATCCTCCATCGCCACAATGAGACAGTCTGCCGCCTCGAACCAGCCCATGTGGCGCAGCATCATTTCGGCGGACAAAATCATCGACCCCGGATTGACATAGTCTTTGCCAGCGTATTTGGGAGCCGTGCCGTGGGTGGCTTCAAAGCATGCAACGGTATCTGACAGGTTGGCGCCAGGTGCAATGCCAATGCCGCCTACTTGCGCCGCAACAGCGTCCGAAATGTAGTCGCCGTTGAGGTTCAAAGTAGCCACCACGGAATACTCGGCGGGACGCATCAATACTTGCTGCAGGAAAGCATCGGCAATCACGTCTTTGATGATGATGGGGTTTCCAGTTTTCGGATTTTTGATACGACACCAAGGTCCGCCATCAATGAGTTTGGCGCCAAACTCCTTTTGCGCCAAAGCAAGCGACCAATCTCGAAAACCGCCCTCTGTGTACTTCATGATGTTGCCTTTGTGCACGATGGTCACGCTAGGCTTGTCATGGTCTATCGCATATTGAATGGCTTTACGAATGAAACGCTCAGTTCCCTGAATCGAGACGGGCTTGATACCGATCGCTGAGGTATCAGGAAAGCGAATGGTCGTGGCCCCCAGCTCCTGATTCAAAAAGTCGATTAACTTTTTGGCTTGCGCACTTTCTGCGGCGTATTCGATACCCGCATAGATGTCCTCGGAGTTTTCGCGAAAGATCACCATGTGGGTGTTCTCAGGCTCCTTCAGAGGCGAAGGAACGCCTTTGAAATACTGAATAGGACGCAGACACACATACAGGTCTAAAGCTTGACGAAGCGCCACGTTCAAGGAGCGAATGCCCCCACCCACGGGGGTGTTGAGCGGGCCTTTGATTGACACCACGAAGTCACGTAAAACTTGGATGGTCTCCTCTGGCAGCCACACATCAGGACCGTAGATACGCGTAGATTTCTCTCCTGCATACACCTCCATCCAATGAATTTGACGCTTGCCGCCATAGACCTTGGCAACCGCTGCGTCCACCACTTGTCGCATCACCGGGGTGACGTCTTGACCAACGCCATCTCCCTCAATAAAGGGAATGATGGGCTGATCAGGCACATTCAACGACATGTCGGCGTTGACCGTGATTTGTTGCCCTTGGGCAGGCACTTGGATGTGCTGGTAAGCCATGAATGACGCTCCGGAAGGTGTGTTTGCGTTTTGATTCTAGTGACAGAGGTGGGTCAAGCCCCCGCCATCAACTGCCTTGGTGACACGACCTAGCCGGATAATGTGACCATGAAAAGCCTTATTCAACTCATCCTGATTGTGCTCATCCACCTGAGCGCCATAGCCCAAGAAGGGCCGCAAACAAACCTACCCCGCATCAAGTTGCAAGTGGGCATGTACCAAATTGACGCCCAAGTGGCGCAAACCCCTGAACAGCGCAGCATTGGTTTGATGAACCGCGCCGAGATGCCAAACCACGAAGGCATGTTGTTTGTGTTTGAGCAACCCAGCACGCAATGTTTTTGGATGAAGAACACCTTGCTGCCGCTCACTGCTGCATTTGTGACAGACGATGGAACCATCGTGAACTTGGCAGACATGAAACCTCAAAGCACCGATTCACACTGTTCGACCAAACCTGTTCGCTTTGTGTTGGAAATGCACCAAGGTTGGTTTACCAAAAAAGGAATCAAAGCCGGCACGCGTTTGGGCGGTGCTCCGTTCAAGCCATGATCGCTTCAGATCAAGCACAAAAAAACCGACCCCAAGGTCGGTTTTTTTGCGTTTGATAACCCAGAGGGCTATCCGTTTGACTTAGGAAAAATTGCTTTCGGCAAAACCCCAGTTGACCAACTTGTCGAGGAAGGTCTCTACGAATTTGGGACGCATATTGCGGTAGTCGATGTAATAGGCATGCTCCCACACGTCAACAGTCAACAAGGCTTTGTCAGCGGTGGTCAATGGTGTCCCGGCAGCGCCCGTGTTGACGATGTCTACCGAACCGTCGGCTTTTTTGACCAACCAAGTCCAGCCAGAACCAAAATTGCCGACAGCACTTTTAACGAACGCTTCTTTGAACGCTGCGTAGCTGCCAAACTTGGCATTGATGGCAGCAGCCAAAGCACCTGTGGGTTCTCCGCCGCCTTGGGGTTTCATGCAGTTCCAAAAAAAGGTGTGGTTCCAGATTTGAGCAGCGTTGTTGTAGACGCCACCGCTGGACTTCTTGACGATCTCTTCCAGTGACATGCTCTCAAACTCAGTGCCTTTTTGAAGGTTGTTGAGGTTGACCACGTAAGCGTTGTGGTGCTTGCCGTGATGGAACTCCAAGGTTTCTTGCGAATAATGGGGGGCCAATGCATCGATAGCGAATGGCAATGCGGGGAGCGTGTGTTCCATGAGGTCCTCTGAGGTGAAAAAGCGAATTGTAAAAACTAAATGTAGCGTGTTGCTGTGACCTGCAATTCAACCACGCCGTCGGCAAGGGCTGCTTGCACGGCTTGACCGGCTGCGGTGTGCGCGACAGAGGTGATCGCCTGACCATCGGCACTGCTGAGCCAAGAAAACCCGCGTTGCAGCACCAACTTTGGATCGAGCAGCTCAAGGCTCAATGCCGCACGCTGCAATCGTTCCAGAGCTCTGGCGGGCGTTTGATGCAAGCTTCGGTTGAAGTTGCCAGCCAAATTCACCAACCCATGTTGCTCACGTTGAATCTGGGTATGTAGCGCAGCTTGCAACTGTTGCTGCATGGTCATCAGTTGCATTTTTTCGAGCGTGACGCCTTGAGAGGGCCGGCCCAAACGCGATTGCGCACGGTCCACACGTTGGGTTTGTACATCCAGCTGGCGGTTGGTCAGGTTTTGAATAAGGCCGGCCCATGCCTGAAGCTTTTCTAGCAATTCTTGTCTTGGTGTGGCGCACAGTTCAGCAGCCGCAGTCGGCGTGGGCGCGCGTAGATCTGCACAAAAGTCGGCAATGGTGAAGTCTGTTTCGTGTCCCAGTCCGGCAATCACTGGCACCGGACTGTTCACAATCGCACGGGCCAATGCTTCGTCGTTGAAGGCCCACAGGTCTTCGATCGAACCACCCCCGCGTGCCAATAAAATCACATCCATCCGAGGTTGTTGGGCCAGCATTTGTAATGCTTGGATCAAATTAGGCGCTGCATCAGCGCCTTGCACAGCGGACGGTGCTAGCACCACCGGAATGTGAGGCACACGGCGCTCAAGCGCAGTGGCCACATCGTGCAACGCAGCTGCACCCAAAGACGTAATAACGCCAATGCAACGTGGACGCTGTGGGATCGGCCTTTTTCGTTCAGCCGAAAACAAGCCTTCAACTTCGAGCTTGGCTTTGAGCCGTAAAAATTGTTCGAACCATGCACCTTGGCCAGCCCGGCGCATGCTCTCAACGATCAGTTGCAGCTCACCACGGGGCTCGTAAACCCCCAGACGACCTCGCAGCTCCACCAACTCTCCGTCAGATGGGGAGAAGTCAAGCAACTGGGCTGATCGCTTGAACATGGCGCAGCGCAACTGGCCTTGCGAATCCTTGAGCGAAAAATAACAATGCCCACTGGATGCCCGTGTAAGGCCAGAAACCTCGCCGCGCACGGCAACAGGATTGAACCTCGACTCCAAAGCATCAGCAATGGCGCGGCAAAGTGCCCCAACAGCCCAGATTCGGGGCGTCAAACCAAGGGTTTCAGGGTTGGGCACGTGTCCACTCATCCACAGACGAGCCATAAGCTCAAATATTTACATTGAATCCCCTGAGCGACCGAGGACTCGTTGTAACCCATTGATTTAATTAGCATTTTTTATGCTCAACTTTCATGCATTGTGTTGCGATCGGCCATACATGCGGCTTACAAGTGATTCAGCAGCAACTTACCCACAAAGTTATCCACAAGAAATGTGTATGAGAAGCTGCGCCATAATGAACGCTCTCTTTTTATTGGAGTGATGCATTGCTGTCGATCATACAAGCGGCTGGTTGGCCTATTTGGCCATTACTGGCTTGTTCCGTGGTGGCTTTGGCCTTAGTCATTGAGCGTTTGTTGAGCTTGCGTCAGCATCTGGTCACACCGCCTGGCTTACTAAACCAAGCCATCCAAGCTTCACAGTTAAGCCTGCCCAGCGATGAAGTGATCGCCCAACTCGAACAGCACTCGGCCTTGGGCCAGGTTCTCGCCAGCGGTTGGCACGCCTTGCAAACCAGCCCACATATCAATGACGTTGACTTGCGCTACAGCATGGAAGTCAGTGGTCGCGAGGTGGCGCACGGTTTGGAAAAAAATCTCTCGGCCCTCGCTACCATCGCCTCTGCTGCGCCTTTGCTTGGATTGCTTGGCACCGTGATCGGAATGATTGATATTTTTGGCTCGCAAGCCCCCGGTACCAGCAACCCTGCGCAATTGGCGCAAGGCATTTCCATGGCCCTCTACAACACCGCATTTGGTTTGATTGTGGCGATTCCTGCACTGATGTTTTGGCGCTATCTACGCGCCCGGGTAGACGCCTTCGTGCTCGATCTCGAATTAGATGCTGAACGGTTTGCCCGCCATTTGTTGGTGTTGCGCAGCAAGTTGCGTTGAACGGTTCCTTGCAATCATGAAATTCCACCGATCAAGCGCGCCAGAGCCTGAGATCAACCTGATCCCCTTCATTGATGTGCTGTTGGTGGTCCTGATCTTTTTGATGCTGTCAACCACTTACAGCAAGTTCACCGAGTTGCAACTCAACCTGCCAGTGGCCGATGCTGCACCGCAGAAAGATCGGCCAGGTGAAGTGATTGTGTCGATCAGCAGCGATGGTCGCTACAGTGTCAACCGCATGCCCCTATCGGGGCGCGATGTGCAGGCTTTGAGCCAAGCGCTCGCGCAAGCCACACAAACCATGGACAACCCGATGGTGGTGGTCAGTGCTGATGCGCAAGCCAGCCATCAATCGGTCATGTTGGTGATGGAAGCCGCCCGTCGCAACGGTTTGGTTCAACTCACCTTTGCGGCCCAGCTTGGCGGCAAATCGGACTGAGCATGACCTGGCGACTTGCATGAGCTCCATGCGTGAAGTTCTGGCGCGAGCTTGGCTCGGTCGTACACCTCTGGCGCTTGCACTGTGGCCTTTGGCAGCCTGCTTTGGCTGCTTGGTTAGGTTGAGGCAATTGCTGTACCGCTGGCGGCTGTTGACACCTCAAAGACTTCCAGTTCCGGTGGTAATTGTTGGCAACGTGTTGGTAGGCGGGGTGGGTAAAACCCCCGTCGTCATTGCCTTGGTGCAACACCTACGTGAACGCGGCGTTGTTGTTGGCGTTTTGTCACGTGGCTACGCAAGGCAGACTCAGGATATGCGCGAAGTCCGAACAGAGTGCACGGCCAAAGAAGTAGGCGACGAGCCTTTATTGATCGCCCGCACCACAGGGGCACCGGTTTGGGTTGGTGCCGATCGGGTTGCTGCAGGACATGCACTGCTGCGACAACATCCGAGCGTCCAAATAATTGTGTGTGATGACGGATTGCAGCATCTGCCTCTTGCACGCGACATCGAGTTGTGCGTATTTGACGAGCGAGGTGTTGGCAATGGCTGGATGCTGCCGGCAGGTCCATTGCGTGAACCATGGCCCCGGAGATCAAGCCCAACCGTTTATTGCTTTGATCTCACCAGTGCCAGTGAACTCCAAGAGGGTCAGCACAGAATCATCCGAAAATTGGCAGACTTTGCCATACGCTCTGACGGGGCAAGACGCGGCTTGAAAGACTGGCATCAGCTGCCCGTTCAAGCCTTGGCCGGGATCGCCAAACCCTACGTATTTTTTGACATGCTTCGCGCTCAGGGTTTGCAATTGACGCACACCGAAGCGCTGCCTGATCATGGGGACATGGATGGCATAGTCATCAACCCAACACTGGGCGAGGTACTCTGCACGGAAAAAGATGCGGTCAAACTTTGGCCTCAACATCCAGAAGCATGGGCTGTACCACTGGTGACCACCTTGCCAATCGCAATGCTCAAAGCCCTAGATACTCTTCTGGACACAAAGTTATCATCTGGTCATGGACTCCAAACTACTTGAACTTCTGGTCTGCCCAGTAACCAAAGGCCCCCTCGACTACAACCGTGAGCGACAAGAATTGGTCTCTCGCAGTGCTAGGCTAGCCTATCCGGTACGTGACGGCATTCCGGTGCTGTTAGAGCATGAAGCCCGTGTATTGACCGACCAAGAACTTGAGAGCTGAATGTCGTTTTGTGTTTTGATTCCGGCTCGCATGGCCTCCTCACGATTGCCCAACAAGCCCTTGGCCGATATTGCGGGCTTGCCGATGGTGGTGCGGGTTGCCCAACGTGCACAGCAGTCACTCGCCGCTCGCGTGGTGGTCGCAGCTGATGATGAACGCATCAGCGCTGCATGTGCGAAACACAACATCCAAGCTATTTTGACCCGTCATGATCACCCCTCTGGCAGCGACCGTTTGGCTGAGGCCTGTGACCTGTTGGGTTTGAAAGACTCAGAGATCGTGGTCAATGTGCAAGGCGACGAGCCAATGATCGACCCCAACGCCATCAATGGGTGGCCTGCCTGCTTCAAGAGCGCACCGACTGCAGCATGAGCACGTTGGCGCATGCCATCGATTCGGTCGACGACTTTGTCAATCCAAATGTGGTGAAAGTTGTACTCGACGCAAGCAACACAGCACTGTACTTCAGCCGTGCCCCAATTGCGTGGTGGCGTGATGGGTTTGCGCAAGGCGTCACGTCCTTGCCATTGCCTGCCCCTTTGCGCCACATTGGTCTGTATGGATACCGCGTTAATTTTTTGCGGCAATTCCCAAAGCTCAGTCAAGCCCCCATTGAAGTGACGGAATCTCTGGAGCAACTTCGAGCCATGTGGCACGGCCATCGCATTGCGGTCCATATCACTGCCATTGCTCCGGGCATGGGTGTTGACACGCCCGACGATCTAGCCCGCGTGCGTCGGGGTTTCGAACTCGATTCGTAAGCATTTGTCAGGGGATCGCGTGCTATCCTCGAAAGCAAAATACGCAAGACATCACATTCGAGGTAGAAGCATGAGACTGATATTGTTGGGCGCCCCTGGTGCCGGTAAAGGCACACAAGCCACCTTCATTTGCCAGAAATACGGGATTCCCCAAATTTCAACAGGTGACATGTTGCGTGCCGCAGTTAAAGCGGGCACAGAATTTGGACTGGAAGCCAAAAAAGTGATGGATTCCGGCGGCTTGGTCAGCGACGACATCATCATTGGCTTAGTCAAAGAACGTATCACTCAGCCAGACTGTGCACAAGGATTTTTGTTCGATGGATTCCCTCGCACGATTCCACAAGCCGATGCCATGAAAGCGGCGGGGGTAAAGCTCGATTACGTACTTGAAATCGATGTGCCATTTGACGCCATCATTGAGCGCATGAGCGGGCGCCGCGCCCATGTGGCCAGCGGGCGCACCTACCATGTCAAATTCAACCCACCCAAAGTTGAAGGAAAAGACGATGTCACGGGAGAGCCGCTGATTCAACGCGACGACGACAAAGAAGACACCGTCAAAAAACGATTAGAGGTCTACAGCGCACAAACCCGGCCCTTGGTCGACTACTACGCCAACTGGGCTAAAACTGGGGATGTTTCAGCGCCGCGCTATCGCGACATCGTTGGCTTAGGGTCGCTAGAAGACATCAAAGAGCGCGCCTTCAAGGCATTAGCGGATTAATCCGAAGTCATCTCTTGAGCAGGCCGCCTTAGGGCGGCTTATTTTTTTCCGATCAAAGCCAGCATCAAGGCTACACGAGCCTGAACAGCCGTCAGTGGGCGACATGCGCAAACACGTCATCGACTCGCAATTGCACACCTCATTGGTTGCACGCATCGCGCAGGTCTTGGTCGTTATGGGGAGCGCTCAGATCGTCAGACCAACCGGAAACCATGCCACCTGTGGCCAAAACAACGAATTTTTGCTTTTTTTCTTATTCATCACTTGCTAAACCCAAAAAGCTGGTTAAAAATACAGTTACTGGATGCGCAAACAGTTGCATTCAACTCACCACCATTGTGCAGGAGCCGCTTCTATGAACGATACGCCCAAACTCACACCGCGACAGCAACAAATTTTGGAGTTGATTCAGTCAGCCATTGCAAACACGGGCTCACCACCCACACGCGCTGAAATCGCCAACGAACTCGGATTCAAATCAGCCAACGCCGCCGAAGAGCATTTGCAAGCCTTGGCTCGCAAAGGCGTGATCGAGTTGGTCAGCGGCACCTCACGAGGCATTCGCCTCAAAGGCCAGAATTTACGAACCATGCAGCACTCATTGGCACAGCAATTCACCCTGCCCTTGCAGAGCTTGGCTCAGTTGGCGTTACCCTTGATTGGACGGGTGGCAGCAGGCTCGCCCATCTTGGCGCAAGAACACGTGGATCAAACTTTTTACGTCGAGAGTAGTCTGTTCCAGTACAAACCCGATTACCTTCTGCGTGTGCGAGGTATGTCTATGCGTGACGCTGGCATCATGGACGGCGATTTACTGGCTGTGCAATCTACCCGTGAGGCTAGAAACGGACAAATCGTCGTCGCCCGTTTGGGAGATGAAGTGACCGTCAAACGCTTTCGCCGCACCGCAACTCAAATTGAATTACTAGCTGAAAACCCAGACTTTCAAACCATCGTGGTAGAGCCTGGCGAACCTTTTGAAATTGAAGGCCTGGCAGTTGGCCTGATCCGTAACACCATGTTGATGTAAAGAAAGACCTAACCATGAGCCTCGCCCTTTTTGGCGCTTATCGCCTCCTCAACCCGCTGCAAAACACACTTCGTGGATTTTTGCCATCCCAAGCGCTACAAAGCACCACAACAACCGCCAAACCTGCCTTACCGCTGCGCGTTGCACGTGTCATGGAGGCCCAACAAAGCCGCCACAACGCAGGACGCATGGTCATCTCAGGACGTATGGCCGATGTCTGTGCTGAACTAGACCGTTTAGCAGAACTTGAAAACAGACATTGAGTCAAAAATAGCGGTCCGATCAAACGTTGGCGCCCAACAAGTAATCAGCCTTGCCCACCTCCACGCCGTTATGCCTCAAGATGGCATAGGCCGTGGTGACATGGAAATACACATTGGGTAGAGCCCAGTGCTTGAGGTAATCCTCACCCGCCATGGTGCGTGTCTTGTCTTTTCCCACAGGGAAAATGATGCTTTTAAGCTCGGTTCCATCTAAAGCGTCGACTGGCACAGAGCTGATCCACTCAAGCGTCTTGTGAATTCGAACCATCAGGTCTTTCAAGGTGACCTCGGTGTCTTCAAATTTCGGCGCTTCCAAGCCTGATAGGCGTGACACACACAGTTTGGCCGCATCGCAAGCAATCAGCACCTGTCTCGTAAAAGGCAGCATGTCGGGCGCTAGTCGGTACTGAGTTAACACGATGGGATCAAAGTTTTTGGCTTCTGCATGCGTTTGAGCCTTGACCAACAAATGGTTCAAGTTGCTCAACATGGTTTGAAAGACAGGCAAACTGGCCGATGACATAGAAATAGACATGGAGTACTCCGCGCGACAATTACCCCATCGAGGGACAAGGCACAATTGGCTTATGAATATTGTTATCCTAGACGACTATCAAGACGTCGTTCGAAAACTCAATTGCGCCACCAAGCTCGAAGCCTACCAAGCCAAGGTGTATACCAATACCATCAAGGGCATTGGACAATTGTCGGTACGCCTCAAAGACGCGGAAATCTTGGTCCTGATTCGAGAACGTACCCACATCACCCGTCAACTGATTGAGAAACTGCCCAACCTGAAGCTCATTTCTCAAACCGGAAAGGTGGGCAGTCACGTCGACGTGGCGGCTTGCACTGAGCGTGGAATTGTTGTCGCCGAAGGCGCTGGCTCTCCTATCGCACCAGCAGAATTGACTTGGGCCTTGATCATGGCGGCGATGCGCCGTATTCCGCAATACATCAGTCACCTCAAGCACGGTGCTTGGCAGCAGTCGGGGCTCAAGGCTGGCTCGATGCCCACCAACTTTGGGCTGGGGCAAGTCTTGCGCGGAAAAACGCTCGGCATTTGGGGTTACGGAAAAATTGGCCAGTTGTTGGCCGGGTATGGCAAAGCCTTTGGCATGCGTGTCTTGCTATGGGGCAGTGAAGCTTCGCGCGAACATGGTCTCAAAGATGGGCTCAACGTCGCGGCTTCACGAGAAGAGTTTTTTGCCGAAGCTGACATCATCAGTTTGCATCTGCGTCTTGTCGATGCCACGAGAGGTATCGTCACATCGGCTGATCTACAGCGCATGAAACCAACGGCCTTATTGGTCAACACCTCGCGTGCTGAATTGATTGAACCCGATGCTTTACTGGCTGGTTTGAATCGGGGACGACCGGGCATGGCTGCGATTGACGTGTTTGAAAGCGAGCCGATCTTGCAAGGCCACGCCTTGTTACGTCTTGAAAATTGCATATGCACCCCTCACATTGGTTACGTTGAACAAGACAGCTATGAGTTGTACTTTGGTCTTGCGTTTGACAATGTGGTGAACTTCATCAAAGGCACGCCCACCAACATCGTCAATCCTGGCGCTTTGCAAGTCCGCCGCTAACCATGAACCGTGCCTCTGCGGGCGTTTTGTGGTGTTTTCTATTTGGTAATTTTGTCATTGGGTTTGGCGTTCTCATGGTGCCTGGCGCCTTGAACGACATCACCCACGACTTAGACATCACGGTTGCACAAGCCGGTCTCCTGATCACTGCAGGTTCAGTCCTGATGTGCTTGAGTGCACCACTCTTTGCCACGGTCTTGGCCAAGGGCGATCGACGTCAGTTGCTAAGCTGGGTCATGCTTTGGTATGGATTTGCACACGCGCTGTGTGCGCTGATGCCCAACTACCAAAGCATTTTGTGGGTGCGCGTCTTGGCCATGGTTGCACCGGCCATTTTTACCCCCCAAGCCGCAGCATGTATTGGACAGTTGTCGAGTCCATCACACAGAGGACGCGCCATCACTTTTGTATTTGTCGGCTGGTCTATTGCATCGGTGGTCGGCATGCCCACCGCGGCTTGGATTGGTGAGGTCTATGGGTGGCGCGTGGTGTTTGGGCTGCTCTCGTGCTTGTCTTTGTTGAGTGCGGCGTGGACTTGGTTGGTCATTCCAAAAGGTTTGGCGCCCCCTGTGATGTCCTTGTCCGCATGGCGTCAAACACTGGGATCTAGACCCTTGATGATGACCGTCGGAGTGACAGTGCTGAGTGCTTCCGGTCAATTTGTCTTGAGTGCTTACTTTGCCCCGTACTTCAAACAAACCTTAGACACCAGTCCTGCCGCATTGAGCCTGTTGTTCGCCTGTTTTGGCGCTTGTGGCTTGATGGGCAATCTGTTGATGTCTCGCAAAATTGACCGAATGGGTGCAGCGCGTTCTGTCAACTTATGTCTGATTTTGATGTCAATGAGTTTGCTGTTGTGGCCATTGGGCACCCAAGTTTGGATCGCCGCATTGATCTTGGTACCTTGGGGCTTAGGCATGTTTGCTTGCAACTCTGCCCAGCAAGCAAGGTTGATACAACTCGAACCAGACTTGGCATCTGGTTCTGCTGCGCTCAACACGTCGGCCATCTATCTAGGGCAAGCCATTGGTGCAGCGGGGGGAGGATGGCTGGTCAACCAAGGGGCCATGAACCAACTTCACTGGTTTGGGTGGGTAGGTATTGTTTTGTCCTTGGGGCTGAGCATCCAAGCTGCCAATGTGGGGCGGCGGCTCAATAAAAAGAACGCCCCTTAAGTGCCAAGGTTAGCGTAGCGAGCAGCCATCAACTCTGAAGCGGCTTTTCGATCGGCCAAAACCTGTTGAACCGAAGAGCGCTCTGCCATGCGTTTGCTGTATTCCTTGACGGGCAAGCTGGCTAGCAAGTCTTCGCCCAAGACCAACTTAGTGGCCAAAGATGCCAAAGGTAAGTGGACGCTAGCAGCACAATCAGCCAAACTGAAACTCGCGCCGGCCACATACGGCGAGAACTTTGCCAACTTTGAAAACCCCTCAACTCCTTTGCCCAATAACTTGCGAACACGTTGCTGCGTGCCTTCGCTGACTTTGCCACCGAAAAAAGCTTGCGCGTAGAGTTCGCGCGCGACCAACTCTATATGGAGTTCCAAATAAGCAATCAGTTCACGCACCTTCGCGGCCTCAAAGGGGTCTGCAGGCAAGAGCGGATAGTCCAGATAAACCTGTTCGATGTAATCCGCACATACGGCTGATTCGGTGAGACATCCATGGGGTGTTTCCAAAAAGGGCACTTTGCCCATCGGAGAACGCAGCAAAGTGGCGGGATCTACAGGATTTACCCACACCAGTTCTTCAACAAATGGCACATTTTTTTCAAGCAATTGAATTTTTAGTTTGTTGTAGTAATTGCTAACGGCAAAGCCGCAAAGTTTGAGAGTCATCAGGTCACTCCAACATTGAATGTTTGACGAACCATTTTGTCATAACCACAACCCTTTATCCCAGTGGCTGCGAACTCCTTTGGCAGCGGATCAGTTCCCTCAAATGGCTCTCCTGGTCAGCGATAATGAGGGCTATGAATCCGATTTACAAAACTGTGGGCGTCGTCGGGGCAGGCGCCATGGGTCGCGGTATAGCGCAAATTGCGGCACAAGCGGGCAGCCAAGTCAAAATTTTTGACATGCAATCCGATGCTGTGACCAACGCCATCGTGGCTGTTGGCGCACAGTGGGACAAGCTGGCTGAAAAGCAAAGAATCAGCCCAGAGCAAGTGGCTCAATACAAAAAAGCACTTCACCCTACTGCGCAATTGGCTGACTTGACGGATTGCGATTTGGTCATTGAAGCCATTGTTGAGCGCTTGGAGATCAAGAAATCGTTCTTCTCAGAGCTTGAAGCTTTGGTACACCCGACGGCTGTGCTGGTGACCAATACCTCTTCTTTGTCTGTCACGGCAATCGCTTCGGCGCTGAAACGGCCCGAGCAGTTTGCGGGTTATCACTTCTTTAACCCCGTCCCTTTGATGAAAGTGGTCGAGGTCATTGCGGGCATCAAAACAAAGGCAGACATCTGCCAAAACTTGGCTGAGTTCGCCAGACAAATGGGCCACAAAGCCGTTCAGGCACAAGACACACCTGGCTTCATCGTGAACCACGCGGGTCGTGGCTATGGCACGGAAGCTTTGCGTATCGTGTCAGAAGGCATTGCCGACTTCGCCACCATCGACCGCATTTTGAAAGACCAAGTGGGCTTCAAACTTGGCCCCTTCGAATTGATGGACTTAACCGCACTCGATGTGTCGCACCCGGTCATGGAGTCCATATACCAACAGTATTACGACGAACCGCGTTACCGCCCCAGCGTCATCACGGCCCAGCGTTTGGCTGGAGGCATCGTCGGTAAAAAAGTGGGGGAAGGTTTTTACAAATACATTGAGGGTGTTGCGCAAGTACCACCTGAGCCCCCTGTACCTATCGTGTCTGACATGCCCCCGGTGTGGGTATCAACACGGGCTGTGCGTCGCGCCGACTTGTTGCAATTGGTCAAAGACTTGGGCGCTCATATCGAAACTGGCGCATCGCCCTCTGCGCAGGCTCTGTCTATTGTGGCGCCACTCGGCTTTGATGTCACCACCGTGGCCATCGTCGAGCGCCTTGACCCTGCACGTACCATCGGAATTGACTTCCTCATCGACGACAAGCTCACCAAACGCCGTGTACTGGCCACTAACCCAGCCACGCGCGCTGATATGCGTGATGCAGCGCACGCCTTATTCGCGCGTGATGGCAAGCCTGTGAGCGTGATTCGCGACAGTGGTGGCTTTGTCACCCAGCGCGTAGTCGCCACCATCGTCAACATTGCGTGTGACATTTGCCAACAAAGCGTATGCACACCGCAAGATCTGGAAACTGCCGTCACTTTAGGCCTTGGCTATCCCATGGGGCCTTTGATGATGGGCGATAAATTTGGCCCTACCGAGCTTTTAGAAGTTTTATTCAATATCCAGACGGTCTACGGCGACCCGCGTTATCGCCCCAGCCCATGGCTGCGTCGACGTGGCGCGATTGGCCTCAGCCTTAGCCACGTTGAATCTTGAGCCCAGCACCACGATGACAGCACAACTCAAAAGCACCAGCCAAGGTCAAACTCTGATCTTGACTTTGTCAGACCCGACACTACGAAACGCATTGGGGCCAGAGATGTATGCCGCAGGCATTGAGGCGCTCAATGTCGCCGAGACCAACCCAGAGATTCGCAGCGTCATCATCACCGGCGAAGGTGCCAACTTTTGCGCAGGGGGCAACTTGCAGCGCTTGCAAGGTAACCGCGATAAAGCTCCCGAAGTACAAGCCCAGAGTATTGAGAGTTTGCACAATTGGATCGAAGCCATCCGCACTTTTCCCAAACCCGTGATCGCTGCGGTTGAAGGCGCAGCAGCAGGCGCTGGTTTCTCGTTGGTGCTGATGTGCGACTTGGTGGTTGCTGCACGCGACAGCATTTTTGTCATGGCCTACAGCAGCATTGCCTTATCTCCAGACGGTGGTGGCAGTTGGAGCTTGGCGCAGGCAATGCCGCGCCAATTGGCTTGTGAGTTGCTTATGCTGGGAGATCACATAGGTGCCGCGCGCTTGCATGCGCTTGGCGTGGTCAATCAAATTGTCGACAGTGGCGATGCCCTTGTCCTAGCCCTGCAGTTAGCAGACCGCCTCAACGCGCGCGCGCCCAACGCCATGTCCAGCATCAAAGAGTTGCTCAACGATGCACCCACCCACAGCCTGACACACCACTTGGCACAAGAGCGTGACCATTTCGTTCGGAACCTTCACCATGCCAATGCCGGCCTAGGGATTTCATCCTTTCTCAACAAAGAAAAGCCTAGTTACCTTTAACGCGGTCGCCCGGGCGACAATTCCTCAACCACAGGTCACACACAAGACAGTCTATGGACGATCCCATTCTTAATATCGAAGAACGCGAGTCAATCAACGCAGGTCGTTGGTTCTCCTCTCTTTCTCCTTCACTACGACACGACATTCTTCGATGCGCTTACGTCAAACGATGCAAAGACGGCGACTTGATCGCAGCGCGGGGCGACGCGCCCGAAGAGTGGATGGCCTGTGCCAAAGGCGCCGTGCGGGTGAGCTCTACCTCACTGTCAGGCAAGCAAATCACATTCACCTACGTGGAGCCGGGCATTTGGTTTGGCGATGTGGCCATTTTGGACGGCGATCGTCGCACCCACGATGTGTACGCTCATGGCGACACCACCATTCTTTGCGTGGCCAAAGCCGACTTCCAAAAAATCTTGTCGCAACACGTCGAGTTCTACGAAGCGATGTTGCGCTTGCAAGCTCGCCGTATTCGCCAACTCTTTGGCTTGGTGGAAGACCTCAACACCCTGCCCTTGCGCTCGCGTCTTGCCAAACAACTGCTGCACTTGGCGCGCAGCTATGGTGTGCCGTGTCTCACCAATGCACAAGAAACGCGCATTGGCTTGCACTTGGCGCAAGAAGAACTGGCTCAGTTACTGGGTGCCTCACGTCAGCGCGTCAACCAAGAACTCAAAGCCATGGAACGCGAGGAAGCCATTCGTATCGAAGCCGGTGGCTTGGTCATACGAAATCGCGAAGCCTTGCTCCACATCAGCGAAGCCGATCACTGAATGGGGGATGTGCATGAGCCGGGATGACAATTTTGTTGGCACCCGTGCTGTCAGCGAAGCCCATAGCGTTGATGTGGAGACTTTGCAGCACTGGTTAAGTCAACACCTGCCTGGCTTTGTAGGTCCTTTGAATGTGGAAATGTTCAAAGGCGGGCAATCTAACCCCACCTATAAACTGATCACGCCCAGTAAAAGTTACGTGATGCGGGCCAAACCTGGTCCAGTTGCCAAGCTCCTCCCTTCAGCGCATGCGGTCGAGCGAGAGTTCAAGGTCATGGGGGGCTTGTATGGCACCGATGTGCCAGTTGCCCAGATGCATGTCTTGTGTGAAGACGAGTCCATCATCGGGCGGGCCTTCTACATCATGGAGTATGTGCAAGGTCGCGTCTTTTGGGAGCAAACCCTGCCCGACATGACCCGCGATCAGCGTGCGGCCATCTACGACGAAATGAACCGTGTCATCTCTGCGCTGCACACCGTCCCGTTTGCCGAACGTGGTTTGGCTGATTACGGCAAGCCCGGCAATTACTTTGAGCGCCAAATTGGTCGATGGAGTAAGCAGTACGCGGCCTCCGTCACACAACCTATTTCAGAGATGGACCAGCTCATGGCCTGGTTGCCCGCACACATGCCAGCCAGCGCCTTGGATGCCAGAAAAATCAGCATCGTGCATGGTGATTACCGTCTGGACAATTTGATGTTTCACCCCACTGGGCCCAAAGTCATGGCTGTCTTGGACTGGGAACTCTCCACCATCGGCCATCCCTTGGCCGACTTCAGCTACCACTGCATGGCGTGGCACATTCCACCAGGAACCTTTCG
>CAIMWY010000236.1 GCA_903845315.1 uncultured Burkholderiales bacterium | reverse complement strand
CGTGTGGTGGAGATGGTCGATTTTGAAAAGGCCAAAGACAAAATATTGATGGGTCCAGAGCGCAAGAGCATGGTTATGCCTGAAGAGGAACGTCGTAACACCGCGTATCACGAGTCTGGCCACGCCTTGATTGGTAAGCTCTTGCCCAAATGCGACCCCGTGCACAAAGTGACCATCATTCCACGGGGTCGTGCTTTGGGGGTGACCATGAGTTTGCCAGCACAAGACCGTTATAGCTATGACCGCGATTACATGTTGAATCAAATCAGCATGTTGTTCGGCGGCCGTATTGCTGAAGAGGTGTTCATGCACCAAATGACCACTGGCGCCAGCAACGACTTTGAGCGCGCAACGACCATTGCGCGTGACATGGTCATGCGTTACGGCATGACCCAAGCCCTGGGGCCTATGGTGTATGCAGAAAACGAAGGTGAAGTGTTCTTGGGGCGCTCGGTGACCAAGACCACCAACATGTCTGAAGCTACCATGCAAAAAGTGGACATGGAAGTGCGCAGCATCATTGATGCCCAATACGCATTGGCCCGTGGCCTGATCGAAGAGAACGCTGACAAAATGCATGCCATGGCCAAGGCGTTGCTCGAATGGGAAACCATTGATACGGAGCAGTTGGATGACATCATGGCCGGACGTGAGCCTCGTCCACCCAAAGACTGGACACCCCGTACACCCTCATCGGGTGGTGGCAGTGGTGGTACACCTGCTGTTCAAGCTGATCCAGCGCCATCGGCAGCGTGATAAACGAGCGGGTCTATCAAAAGCATTAACCAACGGGGCGTCAGCCCCGTTTTTCATGGAAGCTTTATGTTTTGGCAAACCACACGCTTTCGAATTGACTTAAGTCGCCCCCAAGTGATGGGCATTGTCAACGTGACACCAGACTCATTTTCAGACGGTGGTCAGCACCACACAACCCAAGCTGCTCTGGTGCATGCGGAGCAATTGCTCAAAGAGGGCGCGCACATGCTTGATATCGGTGGTGAGTCGACCCGACCAGGAGCACCAACCGTATCGTTAGAGGATGAGCTGGCACGCGTACTTCCCGTTGTGCGCGAAGCCTTGCGCTGGCAGGTTCCGCTGTCGGTCGACACACACAAGCCACAGGTCATGCAAGCCGTATTGGATGCTGGGGCTGACATCGTCAACGACATATGGGCTTTGCGTCAACCTGGCGCCCAGACCGTGGTGGCGACTCATCCGAGTTGTGGGGTGTGCTTGATGCACATGGCGGGTGAGCCACGCACCATGCAATTGCGACCAATGGAGGGCTCGGCCTTGCCTGTTGTAAGGGCTTTTTTGAAAGACCAAGCTCAGCAACTGTGCGCCTTGGGTATCGCCAGTGAACGCATCACACTCGATCCTGGTGTGGGCTTTGGCAAGACCGTGACTCAAAACTTTGAGTTGTTGTCTGGTCAGCTTGAGCTGCTGTCCTTGGGCTATCCTTTGCTGCTGGGTTGGTCACGCAAATCTTCGTTAGGCGCGGTCACGGGTTGCCAGGTGGGAGAGCGTTTGGTCCCTAGCATTGCAGCGGCTTTGTTAGCGGTCGAGCGGGGTGCGCGAATTGTGCGTGTGCATGACGTTGCGCAAACAGTGCAAGCGTTAAAAATCTGGCAGGCCGCAAGTCTTTGAGACAATCCACTCATAACTCCTCAAAACAACAAATAATATGACCCGTAAATACTTTGGAACCGATGGCATTCGCGGCACCGTAGGACAGGCGCCCATCACGCCAGACTTCGTCTTGCGTTTGGCCCATGCCGTAGGTCGGGTGCTTAAAAAAACCGAACCTAACCCTACGGTATTGATTGGCAAAGACACCCGGATCTCAGGCTATATGTTGGAGTCAGCCTTGGAGTCAGGTTTTAACTCAGCAGGTGTTCATGTGGTGTTGCTGGGACCTTTGCCTACGCCCGGTGTGGCCTATCTTACTCGCGCACAGCGTGCGAGCTTGGGGGTGGTTATCAGCGCTAGCCATAATCCCTTTGCTGACAATGGCATCAAATTTTTCAGCGCCCAAGGCAGCAAACTCAGCGATGCTTGGGAATTAGCGGTTGAGGCTGTACTGGATGAATCGCCTGTCTGGGTGGATTCAGCAAGTCTGGGGAAAACCCGTCGCCTAGATGATGCAGCGGGTCGCTATATCGAGTTTTGTAAAAGTACGTTTTCCAACGACTTGACTCTCAAAGGCATCAAGGTCGTGGTTGATGCTGCGCATGGAGCCGCCTATCACATTGCCCCCAAAGTGTTCCACGAATTAGGTGCTGAGGTGGTGGCAATTGGTTGCAGTCCTGATGGTTTGAACATCAACCATGAGGTAGGCGCGACCCATCCTGAAGCTTTGGTTCGAGCTGTCAAAGCCAGCCATGCTGATTTTGGTATAGCCCTAGATGGCGATGCAGACAGGCTTCAAGTGGTGGATGACAAGGGGCGCTTGTACAACGGCGATGAATTGCTCTATTTGATGGTGGATGACCGTTTGGCCAATGACGAAGTTGTGCCTGGGGTTGTTGGCACGTTGATGACCAATATGGCTGTCGAAGTGGCACTGTGCCGCCGAGGTGTGCAGTTTGTGCGCGCCAAAGTCGGTGATCGTTATGTGTTGGAAGAACTGGAAAAACACCACTGGATCTTGGGTGGCGAGGGCTCGGGGCACTTATTGGCCCTGGACAAGCACACAACTGGTGACGGGTTGGTCAGCGCCTTGCAGGTACTGCAAACCTGCGTGCGCAGCGGACGCACCATGGCTGACTTGCTCAAAGATGTGAGCTTGTTTCCACAAACGCTTGTCAATGTGCGCTTGCGTCCAAGCCAAGATTGGCAGGCAAACACCCGCATGCAAGATGAAACCGAGAAGGTTCGTTCCGAGTTGGGCCAGACCGGACGCGTGTTGATTCGGGCCAGTGGGACAGAGCCCTTGGTCCGCGTGATGGTTGAAGCGCAAGACGCAACCCAAGCCCAAAATTGTGCTCAGCGCATTGCCGATACCTTGCTGACGTGAATAAGTTGGTGCGTTGCATTGGTTTGGTCTTACTGTCTTTGTCGACGTGCAGCGCCCAAGCAGCAGAAGAGACTGCTTACAAGTTCACCACCGGTTTGTATGCTTTGTCTGGCGGTGGTTTGTCCAACAGCCACGGGCTTGATATCAATGTTCGTCAAAGTTCAGAGCTTGGCAACATTTGGGCAGCTTGGTACCGATCTCCCGAGCAAGAAGTGTCTCAACCCCGGATAGGCTGGGACAAAAGCTTTGAGGCATCGCATTGGCGAGTCATGCCCTCAGTGCAAACCGCCTCTGGCGGTTTTATTGGGGGCAGCTTGTCGGTTGAAACAGGTGATGCCTTCTTTGCCGGTGCGGGTTTAGGGCGCACCAATTTACATCCCTACGTAAACCTCAACTTTGATCCCAACGACGCGTGGATGGCGTCTGTGGGCTACCGTTGGTCGTCTTTGCAGTCTGTTTCGGTACAGGTGGTGCGCGACAACCGAAAAAATCCAGACCAGCAGCATTTGCATCTGCTGTATAGAACCCCGATGCCAGAGGGCGAACGTTTGACGGTGGATGTGTTATTCAAAAGTGGTCTCGTCGAAGATCGCATGGTGCACAGAACAGGTTTGAGTTTGACCTATGACTTTGCTCAATTCTTTACCCGAATAGCCTACGATCCGGTGATTAACTTCACGCCACAAACGATGTGGCGAGTGTCGTTGGGGCAGCGCTTTTGATGATGTTTTCTTTGGGCAAAGAAGCTGAGAATATTTTTCTTTAATTTAAAAATCACTTCGTCACAATTGTCATGATTTCGTCACAAATTATTGATAAATTCATAAATGTTCTAACCCATTGAAGGAATGACATGAATACGAAACGTATATTTTTCAAATCTCTGGCGGTTGTTGCAATGACAACTTTAGCCATGGGTTCAGCCTTCGCGGCCGACATCACTGGCGCAGGCGCGACTTTTCCGTTCCCCATCTATGCCAAGTGGGCTGAAGGCTACAAAGCCGCCACCGGCAACGGTTTGAACTACCAGTCCATTGGTTCCTCTGGCGGCATTCGTCAGATCAAGGCAAAGACGGTGACCTTTGGTGCGACTGATGCGCCGCTGTCCGGTGAAGACCTCGACAAAGATGGCTTGGTGCAATTTCCAGCGATCATCGGCGGTACCGTGCCTGTCTTGAACTTGGATGGCTTTAAACCAGGCGAATTACGCATTACGGGTGTCGTGTTGTCCGAAATGTTCATGGGGAAAATTGCCAACTGGAACGACCCCAAGATTGCAGCTTTAAATCCAGGTAAAAAATTACCCGACCAAGCCATCACGGTGGTGCATCGCGCTGACGGCTCTGGCACGACGTTCAATTTCACAGACTATTTGAGTGCTGTCAGCAAAGACTGGTCGAGTACTGTTGGTAAGGGCGCTGCAGTCAAGTGGCCAGCAGCTTCCTCCGTGGGCGGTAAGGGTAACGAAGGTGTAGCCGCTAACGTGAACCGCGTCAAAGGTTCTTTGGGTTACGTCGAATATGCCTATGTGAAAAAGAACAACATGATTTTCATGCAGTTGCAAAACGGAGATGGCAAATACGTATCACCTGATGATCTGACTTTTGCTGCGGCTGCTGCCGGTGCTGACTGGATGAGCGTGCCTGGAATGGGCGTTTCAATGGTCAATGCAAAAGGCGCCAACAGCTGGCCTATCAGCACTGCGTCTTTCATTTTGATGTACAGGCATCCTGCTGACAAAGTCGCATCTGCTGAAGCAATTAAGTTCTTCGATTGGGCTTTTGCTAACGGCAAGAAGATGGCAGAAGAGTTGGATTACGTAGCGCTGCCTGACAGTTTGACCTCACAAATTCGCGCTAAGGTGTGGACACAAATTCAAAAGTAATTTGAATTAAGCTGAAAAATTCGTCGGCCTTCTCTTAAGTGCCGACGTTTTTTTTGGCTTTTAAAAATAAGGTGCTTTTATGAATCTAGGGTCCGTCATGAGCTCGCAAAATTTATTAAAAGATGAGCAGAGTCAAGTCGTCAGCGAAGACATGGTGGCGGTTGCCAAGAGGCAGCGCACAGAAGACTTCTTCTTTCACCGCGTCACGCAGGCCTTTTCACTGCTCGTTTTGGTGGCGTTATTAGGAATCATCATTTCTTTGTTTGTGAATGCATGGCCTACGTTCCAGAAATTTGGTTTTGAATTTTTATGGCATGTCGAATGGGACATCATCAATCAAGATTTCGGTGCTGCCATTGCTATCGTAGGAACGATGGCCAGCGCGGGCATTGCGCTGTTATTAGCCGTGCCGTTGGCCTTTGGCGTGGCAGTATTTTTGACTGAAACTTGCCCGGTTTGGTTGCGTCGACCACTAGGTACATCAATTGAATTGTTGGCGGCTGTGCCCTCCATCATTTACGGCATGTTTGGATTGTTTGTATTTGCGCCTTTGTTTGCTGACTACTGTCAAGTACCGCTGCAAAAGGTTTTGGGTGGTTTGCCGTTGGTTGGCTTTTTGTTTGGCGGAGCCACCAATGGTATGGGTATCTTGGCGGCAGGCATTGTGTTGGCTTTTATGGTTTTACCTTTTGTCGCAGCGGTGATGCGTGATGTATTTGAAATCACTCCACCCATTCTGCGTGAATCCGCTTATGGTTTAGGTTGCACTACTTGGGAGGTGGTGCGCCAAGTGGTTTTGCCCTACACACAAAAAGGTGTGATCGGGGGCATCATGCTTGGGCTAGGCCGAGCTTTGGGCGAAACTATGGCCGTGACATTTGTGATTGGCAATGCCAACCGCATGCCAACGTCTTTGTTCTCGCCTGGCACCTCGATTGCGTCTGTATTGGCCAACGAGTTTGGCGAGGCTGAGGCCTTGCACTTCTCCACTTTGTTTGCACTTGGTTTCTTGCTTTTTGTTATCACCTTTGTGGTCTTGGCCATAGCCAAGATGATGATCATGCGAGCCGAAAAAGCAAAAGGTAACTAAGAGGTTTCTATGGAAATGAACACTCAGCTCTACACAAAACGTCGTATCACCAGTTTACTGGGGTTGACGTTTTCCATGACGGCAATGGCCATTGGTTTGGCCGTACTACTCTGGATTCTTTACGTGTTGTTTGCCAACGGCCTATCCGCCTTGGATGCCAACTTGCTTTTTAGCGATACGCCTGCGCCCGGCACTGAAGGTGGGGGTTTGCGAAATGCGATTGTTGGTAGTTTGATGATTGTGGGGTTAACAGTTTTGGTCTCCACGCCCGTAGGCATCTTGGCCGGCATTTACCTTACCGAATACGGTGATGAAAGTAAAACTGCAGAGTTGACCCGCTTTGTGACCGACATCATGCTGTCAGCACCCTCAATCGTGTTGGGCTTGTTCGTTTATGCGATTGCAGTAGCCACAGTGGGCAACTTCTCAGGTTATGCAGGTAGCTTGGCCCTGTCGCTCATCGCCGTTCCTGTCATTATGCGCACCACAGAAAACATGTTGCGTTTGGTACCCGGTAGCTTGCGAGAAGCTGCATTTGCTTTAGGAGCGCCGCGTTGGAAGGTGTCAACCTTCATCACATTACGGGCGGCCAAAAGCGGTGTGATGACCGGCTTGTTATTGGCGGTGGCCCGAATCAGCGGCGAAACAGCGCCATTGTTGTTCACAGCCCTGAACAATCAATTTTTCAGCACCAATATGGGTGCGCCAATGGCCAACTTACCTGTGGTGATCTTTCAGTTTGCCATGAGCCCTTATGACAACTGGGTGCGTTTGGCATGGGCCGGCGCCTTGTTGATCACATTGACTGTGCTTGTACTTAATGTGCTAGCACGTGTTTTCTTTCGCGAAAAAGTCAGCGCCTAATTTCAATCGGGAATTTACAAATGTCTGAAATCAAAACAGCAACAAAGAACGCCATTGAAGTTCGTGACTTGAATTTCTTCTATGGTAAGTTTCAAGGCCTTCGCAATGTCACCATGGACATCGCTGAGCGTAAAGTCACCGCTTTCATCGGTCCATCAGGCTGTGGCAAGTCCACCCTGTTGCGTACTTTGAACCGAATGTACAGCTTGTACCCAGGTCAACGTGCCGAAGGCCAGATCAACTTTTATGGTCAAAACATTTTGGAACCTAAACAGGACTTGAATTTGTTACGTGCCCGAATCGGCATGGTGTTTCAAAAACCAACCCCGTTCCCAATGACGATTTACGACAACATTGCGTTTGGCGTTCGCTTGTACGAAAGCCTCAGCAAAACTGAGATGGACGAACGTGTCGAATGGGCCTTGTCCAAAGCCGCTTTGTGGACAGAAGTCAAAGATAAGCTAGGTCAAAACGGGTTGTCGCTTTCGGGTGGTCAACAGCAGCGTTTGTGCATTGCACGCAGCGTGGCAGTCAAACCCTCTGTGTTGTTACTAGATGAACCAACCTCTGCACTCGACCCCATCTCTACGGGCAAGGTGGAAGAACTGGTGCATGAGTTGAAAGCAGATTACACCATCGCCATCGTGACACACAACATGCAGCAAGCAGCGCGCTGCAGCGATTACACGGCCTACATGTATTTAGGAGAATTGGTGGAATTTGGAGAGACTGAGCAAATCTTTTTTAAACCAAATAAAACTGCCACAGAAGACTACATCACCGGCCGCTTCGGCTAATTGGAGAAATATATGCCAGAAAAACACTTATCCTCTCAATTTGATAACGACTTAAACAACATTTCTTCTCATGTGATGGAATTGGGTGGTTTGGTTGAATCTCAAATTCGTCAAGCAATTTATGCCTTGTCTCAATTTAGTCCAGAAGCGGCGGAAGATGTATTGATCACTGAAAACAAAGTCAACAGTCTTGAGGTTGAAATCGATCGCGAGATTGCCTCCGTTATCGGTCGTCGCCAACCCACAGCAAGGGATTTGCGTTTGCTGATGGCTATGTCTAAAACAACAGCGAATCTCGAGCGCGTGGGAGATGAGGCCGCAAAAATTGCACGCATGGTGAAGTCCATCATCGATAACGCTGCCCCGCGTTCATTGCCTTCTTCAGAGTTACGTGTGTCAGCTGAAATGGCTTCAGGTTTATTGCGTAAAGCACTTGATGCCTTTGCTCGTTTAGATATACCGATGGCGGTGAGCATCTTGCGTGAAGACAACGAAATCGATAAAGAATTTGATGGCTTTGTCAGAAAACTTATCACCTACATGATGGAAGATCCACGCACTATATCGGCCAGCCTGGACTTGCTCTTTATTGCCAAAGCAATTGAGCGTATAGGTGACCATGCCAAAAATATCGCTGAATTCATCATCTATATCGTCAAAGGTGAAGACGTGCGTCACACACCATTGGCTGACGTTGAATCTTCCATGGGCTGATAGGGCAGACTCAATATGAAAATGGCCAGAGTTTTAGTCGTTGAAGATGAGTCGGCAATCGCTGAATTGATTGCTGTGAATTTGCGCCATAACGGTATGCTGGCTGTGCTGGCGGCCGATGGGGAGGCGGCACAACTTGCCATTGACGACGTGCTTCCAGATGTTATCTTGCTCGACTGGATGTTGCCTGGTCACAGTGGGCTGGTGTTGGCTAGGCGCTGGCGTGCTGACCCGCGCACCAAGACGACGCCTATTTTGATGTTGACGGCTCGCGGTGATGAACCCGATAAAGTGGCTGGTCTTGATGCAGGGGCTGACGACTACATCACTAAACCTTTTTCGACCCAAGAGTTATTAGCGCGTATTCGTGCAGTTTTGCGTCGCCGTGCGCCAGAACAGGCGAGCGATTTGGTGACGCTTGGGGCATTGCACTTGGATGGTGCAACCCATCGGGTGAATTATCAAGATCAAACTCTCAAGTTAGGTCCTACTGAATTCAAATTGTTGAACTACTTGATGCACCACGCTGAGCGTGTTCACAGCCGAAGTCAGTTGCTGGACCGTGTCTGGGGTGATCATGTGTTCATCGAGGAGAGGACCGTAGACGTTCATGTCAAGCGTTTGCGAGAAGCTCTGGGCGATGCTGGTTCCATGGTCGAGACCGTGCGTGGCGTAGGATACAGAATCACAGCCAAGACCTGATAGGTCTTTCAAAGGGTCTTTGTGTTCTGGCGTTTTTTTAGTCTTATTTCTCTTCTCGCTTTCGGTGCTGCTCTTGGTTTTTTTTGGGGCGGTTCCAAAATAGCGATCTCGGCTTGGGCGTCTCTGCTTGGCGGTTCATTGCTGGCAGGTTTGTTCTGGTGGGTACTAGATGCTCTTCGAGGTTTTCGAGTGGTGTCTTGGTTGCGCCAAGGAGACTTGAGTTCAGCTCCGGAAACAGTGGGTTTGTGGGGAGAGGTGGTTGATCGAACACGACGCTTGTTGAGCGATCGTGAGCGTGCTT
>CAIMWY010000235.1 GCA_903845315.1 uncultured Burkholderiales bacterium | reverse complement strand
GCGCATTCCCACCGTCATCATTCCGCGTGCGCCAGGCCACTTCTCGGCCTTTGGCATGCTGCTGGCCGACTTCCGCAAAGACTTGGTGCGCTCGCAATTTGTCAGCCTGTCCTCGGTCACCATCCAAACCCTGGACCAGTGGTTCCAAGAGATGGAGCAACAAGCCTTGGACGCGCTCAGCGCTGCGGAATTGAGCACCCGCAAAATTGTGCTGCAACGCGCTTTGGACATGCGCTACGTGGGCCAAGAGCATGCGGTCACGGTCGAGGTACCTGCCGCTGCCTTCAAGCAAGGAAAAATGGCGCTGCTGAAAAAAGCGTTTGACGAGGCGCACCGCGAACGCTATGGCCGTGGATCGCCCCACGAGGCGGCAGAAATTGTCAGCATCCGCAGCATCTTGAATGGCGAGATGAAAAAGCCGGCCCTTGAAAAAATTGCCACGGGCCGTCGCACGCCCCCTGCTGCTTCACGCGCTGGTTCCCGCAAGGTGTACTTCAGCGATGGCGGCTGGGCCCAAGCCGAGGTCTACCGCCGCGACGCTTTGCTGGCCGGCAACACCGTGCAGGGCCCCGCCTTGATCGAAGAACACGCCAGCACCACCGTGCTGCAACCCAAAGACGTGATGGTGGTGGACCCCTTGGGCAACCTGCACATCACCATTGGCCTTTCTTGAACCCGTTGCAGCGATTGGAATTCCCCATGACACGTTCACGCAAAAAAACATCCGCCACACGCATTGATCCGGTTGCCGTCGAGTTGATCCGCAACAGCTTGGTCGCCGCCACCGAAGAGATGAAGTCGGTGCTCATGCGCACCTCGTACAACATGATCATCTACGAGGCGCTCGACTTCACCGTCGGCCTGTTTGACCGCCAGGGTCAAACCCTCTCCATCGGTTTAGGCTTGCCCATGTTCATCCGTGGCATGAGCGACGTGGTCAAAGCCAAGCTCAAGCACTGGGGCGAAGCCAACATCCACCCCGGTGATATTTTGTTGACCAACGACGCCTACACCACCGGCGCGCACTTGAACCACCTGACGTTTTCGATCCCCGTGTTTCACCAGGGCAAGATCGTCGCGTTCTCCACCTGCATGGCCCATTGGCAAGACATCGGCGGCATCTTGAATGGGGTGACCACCGACATCTATGCCGAGGGCTTGCAAATCCCACTCGTCAAGTACCACCAAGCGGGCGTGGTGAATGAAGAAATCAAAGAGTTGATTTTGATGAACGTGCGCCGTCGCGACCGTGCAGCCGGTGACTTGGAAGCCCAGCTCTCGGCCTGCCGCGTCGGTGTCAAACACATGGAGGACATGCTGGCGCGTTTTGGCGAAGCCCCTTGGCAGTCGTCCATCGAAGCCATCATGGACCACACCGAGGCCGAAGCACGCGCCATGGTGAAGAAAATTCCAGATGGCACCTACGAGGCCGAATCGTTCATGGACGACGATGCGGTGGACTTGGACCAACCCGTGCCGATTCGCGTCAAGGTGACGGTCAAAAACGACGAGATGACGGTGGACTTGTCGGGCATGAGCCCACAGGTCAAAGGCTTCTTCAACTCGGGCGCGGGCGTGGCGTGTGCCCAAGTGGCCTTCAAGTGTTTGACGCTGTCCACCGACCAGCCCATCAACGATGGCAACTTCCGTCCTCTCAAAGTCATCTTGCCACCCGGCACGGTGGTCAGTGCCCAGCACCCCGCCCCCATGCGCGTGTGGATGACCTACCCCATGACGGTGGTCGACACGATTTTCAAAGCCCTGGCCAAAGCCATTCCTGAATCGGTGATTGCCGGCCACCACGCAGACTTGGTGATTGCCAACGTCAACGGCATTCACCCCAACGACGGC
>CAIMWY010000234.1 GCA_903845315.1 uncultured Burkholderiales bacterium | reverse complement strand
TTTAATCCCTGGGTGATGCAAATGCTCGAGGCTAACGTGCGTTTACCGCAGCAAGTGCGCGGTGATATCGAGGCGCAAGTCGGTGCGCTGCGCGTTGCTGAACGTCGTCTGGTTGAGTTGCTTGAAGAATATGGACTGAGTGATATCAATGAGATCGCGGCTGCGATTTTCAAAGCGTCCGAAGATGCCGCCTTGCGTGAGTTGCGCAAAATTCCGCCGGGCGTGTATCACGGCTCTGTTGAGTCGGATGGCTGGGATGAGCGTATCAAAATCCAGGCAAAAATTATTGTGAGCCATGATGGCGTGACCATCGATTACACCGGTAGCACGGCGCAGGTTCGTTTTGGGATTAATGAAACCTTCAATCACACCTACGCGTATACGATCTATCCTTTTAAATGTTTGTTGTCACCGGGTATCCCCAATAACGATGGCTTTACGCGCTTATTTAAAGTCATTGCACCCGAAGGGACAATCGTCAACGCCAAGCCACCTGCTGCTGTTGGGGCGCGTCACTTAATTGGTCATCAACTACAGGCTGCAGTGTTTGAAGCGCTTGCTTCAGTGATGCCCGAACGCGTTCAAGCCGATAGTGGTACGCCACTTTGGTCTGTGCTGATGCGTGGCGTGAATCCGTTGCTTGGCACATCATTTTCAAGCATTCTCTTTTTTAATGGTGGAATGGGCGCGATGCGTGATCGCGACGGCCCACCGACGTCTGGTTTTCCTGCCAATATTTCAAACACGCCGATCGAAGTGGCTGAGATGCTTTCGCCGGTATTGTTTGGTTGTAAAAGTCTGATCGACGGCTCGGGTGGCGAAGGCGCGCATCGCGGTGGAATGGGTCAGAAAGTATCCTTTCAGTCGCGCTGGCCCGGGCGACTACGTGTTTCTTTATTAACAGAACGAACGCGCGTGCCTGCCAAGGGAATTCAGGGTGGGCAGGCGGGTCGCACGGGTCACGTGTGGCTCAATGGAAAATCAGTCGAACATCCCAAAGGTGTGGTCGATATGATTGAGGGTGATATTCTCGAGCTCGGCTTGCCGGGTGGAGGTGGTTACGGCGTCAAAAGCTGAGGCCGTCGTATGTCTAGTTGTTGATCTTTGCTTCATCTATCAGTATGCTCATTTAACTCATTCCTTGGAGAACCGCATGCAACGACGTCGCTTTCTTACCCAAACAGCAACAGCAGCTGGCGCTGGTTTAGCCGCAATTGGCGCACCCGCTTTTGCTCAAGCAAGCCCTACGGTCAAATGGCGTATGTCGACCAGCTGGCCCAAGACACTCGATACGATCTATGGTTCTGCAGAAGAACTCGGTAAACGCGTTGCTCAACTGACAGACGGTAAATTTGAGATCCGTGTATTTGCAGGTGGTGAAATCATGCCGGCACCACAAAGTATGGATGGCGTGAGCAACGGTACCGTTGAATGTAATCACACTTTAAGCACTTACTTCATTGGCAAGAACACTGCACTGACGTTTGATACAGGCCTAAGTTATGGTTTGAATGCGCGTCAACACAATGCCTGGTTGATGTACGGAGGCGGAATGCCTTTGGTGCGAGAAGTCTATAAAAAATACAACATCATTAATTTCACCTGTGGCAACGTGGGCGTGCAAATGGGTGGGTGGTATCGCAAAGAGATTAAATCCTTGGCAGATCTCAAAGGGTTGAA
>CAIMWY010000233.1 GCA_903845315.1 uncultured Burkholderiales bacterium | reverse complement strand
CAATTCACGCCCGAGGGACGCTGGCGTGGCCTGAAAGAATTCATCGATCTGCCGGGCGTGTATGTGGCGGGGCGTTTGGACGCCGACAGCGAAGGCTTGTTGCTGCTCACCGACGATGGTCGCCAGCAGGCCCAAATTGCCGACCCACGCTTCAAGATGGAAAAAACCTATCTGGTGCAGGTCGAGGGTGTGCCCAGCGAGGCAGCGCTGGAAACGCTGCGTCTTGGCGTGTTGTTGAACGATGGCCTCACACGCCCGGCGCGCGCACAAGTGACCGAGCCGCCCACGACCCTTTGGGCGCGCACGCCCCCTATCCGTGTGCGCATCCACCAACCCACGTCGTGGCTGGAGTTGGTGATCCGCGAGGGCCGCAACCGCCAAGTCCGCCGCATGACGGCCGCCGTGGGCTTGCCCACCCTGCGCTTGATTCGCACAGCCATTGGCCCCTACAGCCTGAACGAATTGCCCAGTGGCGTCTGGCAAGAAGAAACACACTGACACGCCAAGACACGGCGCAATAGTGACTTACCATCCTAGGCATCTCGCTCCGAGATAATCTTTCAGGAGGGCTTATGGCCAAAGGCGAACAACACAGCAACAAAATGACGAAGAAGCCCAAAAAGGACAACTCGCCGCCCAAGACTTCCACCTCGGACCGTCCCAACCCGCCCACCACCTTCGTGGCACCTCGCGGCAAGATCAAGAACAAGTGATGCACAGCGCAGCTGTGTCCATCGTCAGCTTGCGTCAAACGCTGTCTGAGGTGCGTGGCGGTGCGCTGAGCGTGTCGGCTTTCAGCAGCTCAGGGCGTGCCCAAGAGGCCTTGCTGCAAGCCTTGCCCGCGCGCTACACCGACGTGTGGCTGGGGCTGTTAGACCGCTTGGAGTCAAGCGCCTTGTTCAGCGAAGAAAGCTGCTCGTTCAGCCAAACAGAATTGCTCGACAGCTTGGGCTTGTGGCTGGACAAAGCCGAGCAACAGCTGCATACACGTATTTAATTTTTGGGTGATTTACCGTGTCTGATTCTTTTGAAATCTTCACCGTCAAGGTCTTGCCCGCAGACTTGCAATACGACGTCGAAGGTGATTTGAGCTTGCTGGAAGCGGCAGAGATGTCGCGTGTGCAGATGCCCAGCTCGTGCCGCAATGGCACCTGCCGCACCTGCCTGTGTCGCTTGGTCAGTGGTGAGGTGACTTACAGCATTGAGTGGCCAGGCCTGAGCGCCGAAGAAAAGGCCGAGGGTTATGTGCTGCCTTGTGTGGCCCGCCCGAGTACGCATGTGGTGCTTGAACAACCCGATGCCTGTGCCAGCTGAGCACCCGCCTGTGATCACCCCTCTCTACGAAGACGAGCACCTCTTGGTGCTCGACAAACCCAGTGGTCTGTTGTCAGTGCCAGGCCGTGGGCCCGACAAGCAAGACTGTTTGTCCAAGCGCGTGCAAGACCGCTATCCCGATGCCTTGGTGGTGCACCGCTTGGACCAAGACACCTCGGGTCTGTTGATCATGGCGCGGGGCATAGAGGCGCAACGGCGTATCAGCCGTGCGTTTGAAACGCGTCAGGTGCACAAGCGTTATATGGCGGTGGTCGCGGGCAACCCTGTGCTCACCGCCGCCCCCCCCAACGAAGAAAGCTGGTACACGGTGGAAGGCCCCATCTTGCTGGACTGGGAGCGCCGCCCTCTCCACATCATTCACCCAGACGGCAAGCCCAGTCGCAGCCTGTGGCGCAGCCTGCAAGCGGGAGAAACGGCCAGCCTGATTGAGCTCGAACCTTTCACCGGGCGCACCCACCAACTGCGGGTGCACATGCAAAGCCTAGGGCACCCGATTCTGGGCGACTCGTTGTACGCGCCACCCGAAGTGCTGGCCATGAGCCCGCGCTTGATGCTGCACGCCAAGACGCTGGCCTTGGCTCACCCCTTCACCCAAGCGCCGCTGTCTTTTGAGTTGCCCGTGGCTTGGGGGGCGTCAGCACCGTATCAGGTGACGTAAGAGATCTGTAGCCGAGTGGGTGCACACTGGATGGGTTTTAATTTTCATCAACAGGAGACACATATGCGTGAAGTCGTCGTCGTCAGCGGTGTTCGCACCGCCATTGGTACTTATGGTGGCAGTCTGAAAGACATTCCCCCCACCGAATTGGCAGCTCAAGTGGTGCGCGAGTCCTTGGCCCGTGCGGGCGTGGACGGCCAAGATGTGGGCCACGTGGTGTTTGGCCATGTGGTCAACACCGAACCCAAAGACATGTATTTGTCGCGTGTGGCGGCCATCAACGGGGGCTGCGGACAAGCCACGCCGGCATTCAACGTGAACCGCCTGTGTGGCTCGGGCTTGCAAGCGATTGTGTCTGCCAGCCAAGCCATCCTACTGGGTGACTGCGACATCGCCATCGGTGGCGGCGCCGAGAACATGAGCCGTGGCCCCTACGCCTCGTTAAGCGCGCGTTGGGGCGCTCGCATGGGCGACACCAAGATGGTCGACATGGTGGTCGGCGCCTTGCACGACCCCTTCCACGCCATCCACATGGGCGTGACAGCCGAGAACATTGCCACGCAATTTGGCATCACCCGCGAGATGCAAGACGCCTTGGCCGTTGAAAGCCACAACCGCGCACAACGCGCCACTGAAGCGGGCTACTTCAAAGATCAAATTCTGCCGGTGATGCTCAAGAGCAAAAAAGGCGACGTGGCCTACGCCACCGACGAGCACTTCCGCCCCAACTGCAAGCCCGAAGACATGTCCAAGTTGAAGCCCGTCTTTGCCAAAGAAAACGGCACGGTGACCGCAGGCAATGCTTCAGGCATCAACGACGCAGCCGCCGCCGTGGTGCTGATGGAAGCCAAGACCGCACAAGCCCGTGGCGCCAAGCCACTGGGACGTCTGGTGGCCTACGCGCACACAGGTCTGGAGCCCAAGATCATGGGCATGGGTCCAGTCTCGGCCTCACGCCTAGCGCTGCAAAAAGCCGGCTTGACAGTCAACGACATGGATGTGATTGAGGCCAACGAAGCCTTTGCCGCCCAAGCCTGCGCCGTGAGCAAAGAACTCGGTTTTGACCCGGCCAAGGTCAACCCCAATGGTTCGGGCATTTCGCTGGGCCACCCCATCGGTGCTACGGGCGCCTTGATCACCGTGAAGGCCTTGTACGAGTTGCAACGCATCAACGGCAAATATGCCCTGGTGACCATGTGCATCGGCGGCGGCCAAGGCATTGCCGCCATCTTCGAGCGCATGTAATCACCATGCCCGGCCCAGCCGACGCTGCACCCACAGACGCAACACACCAGTTTGCATTGTTGGGCCAACGTCGGTTTGGGCCTTTTTTTTGGACCTTGTTTTGCGGGGCCGCGAACGACAACCTGTTCAAGTTTGCGTTCACCGTGTTGGTCACGTACCAACTCAGCATCGACTGGCTGCCGCCCAGTTTGGCCGGCTTGGTGATTGGGGCGGTGTTCATCCTGCCGTTTTTGCTGTTCTCGGCCACCAGCGGCCAATTGGCCGACAAATTCGACCCCATTGCCTTGATGCGCTGGGTCAAAAACTTTGAAATCGCCATCATGGCGTTAGCGACCTGGGGTTTTGCCAGCCATCAAGTGACCACCTTGTTGATCTGCATTTTTTTGATGGGTGTGCACTCCACCCTGTTTGGCCCGGTGAAGTTTGCCTACCTGCCCCGTGTGCTGAATGCGCAAGAGCTCACCGGCGGCAACGGCATGGTGGAGATGGGCACGTTCGTCGCTATTTTGTTGGGCAATGTGGCAGGCGGCCTGTTGGTTGCCTTGCCTGACGCGGGCACCCTCAGTGTGTCGTTGGCCTGCTTGACCCTCGCTGCACTGGGCCGTTTTGCCAGTGGTTTGATTCCACCGGGGCTGGCCTTGGCGCCGCTCTTGCGCATCAACTGGAACCCGTTCACTGAGACCTGGCACAACCTGCGTTTGGCACGCGCCAACCCCAGCGTGTTTCACACCTTGCTGGGCATCAGCTGGATGTGGTTTTTTGGGGCCATCTTTTTGAGCCAATTCCCGAGCTTTGCCAAAGAAGTGCTACACGGCGACGCGCATGTAGCCTCGCTGCTGCTGGTGTTGTTCTCGATCGGCATTGGCATTGGGGCTTTGCTGTGCGAACTGCTCAGCCGACGTCAAGTTGAAATCGGTTTGGTACCGCTTGGCGCCATCGGTATGAGTGTGTTTTGCATCGACTTGTTCTTTGCGGTTCGGCACCTACCTGAGGCTTTGCCCATGGATATCTCAACCTTTGTGAGCCAAGCCGTGCATTGGCGGGTGATGGCCGACTTGGCTCTGCTGAGCCTCTTCACGGGCCTGTACAGCGTGCCCATGTATGCCTGGGTGCAGTTGACCAGCCACCAAGACCACTGCGCCCGTCTGATTGCGGCCACCAACATCCTCAACGCCCTGTTCATGATTGCCAGCGCCTTGATCGCCGGGGCCTTGCTCAGTGCGGGCCTGACCATTCCAGAGGTGATGCTGTGCACGGGTTTGGCCAACGCCGTGGTGACGGGCGCTATTTTTTGGGTGGAGCCCGGCTACCCACGTCGCTTTGTGATTTGGCTCAGCACTTGGTTCTAAACCTCAAGCCTCCGCCAGTGGGGAGGGTCAAATGGCGACCGTCTCGCGCTTGACTTAACGCAAGCCGTGCACCTGAATTTCAATTTATGCTCTGGCCATTGACATTTAGAGCCCTCAGACATGACCACAGACACCCTCGACTTCACCGCTGCACGTGCTCCCACCCTGGCGTGGAGCGACGCCTTGGGCCTTGAGCTCGACTTCATGGACGACACCCACCGCGAGTTTGTCGACCTGCTGGGTGCCACAGAAATGGCCGAAGACGATGAGTTGCTGGATCGTTTTGTGGCCTTGATCGCGCACACCGAGGAACACTTTGGCAGCGAAGACCGGTGGATGGCAGATACGCACTTCTCGTCGAGCAACTGCCACAGCATGCAGCACAACGTGATCTTGCAGGTGATGCGCGAAGGCCTCAAGCGTGGCAAAGAGCAAGGCGATTTGGCGTTGGTGCGTCAAATGGCGCACGAGTTGGGCCTGTGGTTTCCGCAACACGCCCAAACCATGGATGCGGCGTTGGCGCTGCACCTGCGCGGTGTGGGCTATGACGAAGCCACAGGGGTGGTATCTAAGCCTGAGGGCTTGCCTCAGGGCGAGATTCATGGCTGCGGTGGTAGCAGCTGCTCTTAGTTCGCACGGACCAGGTCTTGCTTCGCACGGACCAGGTTTTTCTTTGCACGGACCAGACGACGTGAGTGCCTTGTGCCGCTCATGTCCCCCGAGTCTTGCTTGCTGCAAGACTCTCCTCCTTCACTTCGCTTCACAAGACACCCACGCCGTCTGGTCCTGGGGGCTTGGCGTGCCTGTGCCTGCGACTTGGTGTGAGCCAAGTAGGTGTTTGGGTGTCTGTTGCAGCGCAGTCAAGGAGGAGGTTTAGGCCCACCTGTATCTGCGACTTGGTGCAAGCCAAGGAGGTGTTTGGGTGTCTGTTGCAGCGCAGTCAAGGAGAAGGTTTAGGCCCACCTGTATCTGCGACTTGGCGCAAGCCAAGGAGGTGTTTGGGTGTCTGTTGCAGCGAAGTGAAGGAGGAGATTCAGGCGCAGCCTGAATCGGGGGACATGAGCGGCAACAGACGCCCAAACACCTCCCCCACCGCCAAAGAAAAATCTCAGGCGTAGCGTTGACGCGCCAACGCCGCACCAGCCGCCAAGGCCTGCAACTTTCTGGTCGCCACCTCACGGCTCATCGGCGCCAAACCGCAATTGGTGCAAGCGATCAAACGGTGCTTGGGCACAAACTGCAAAGCGCGACCAATGGTGTCGGCCACTTGCTCGGGCGTTTCAATCACATCACTCGCCACATCAATCACCCCCACCATCACGTCTTTGCCTTCCAGCAAGGCCATCATTTCGGGTGGCACGTGCGAGTGGTAACACTCCAAACTCACTTGCTGGATGCTGCTCTTGGCCAAGGCTGGAAACACCTTCTCGTACTGGCGCCATTCGTCGCCCAAGGTTTTCTTCCAGTTGTTGTTGGCTTCGATGCCATAGCCATAGCAAATGTGAACGGCGGTGGTGCAGGTCAGGCCTTGCGCGGCACGCTCTAAGGCTTTGACGCCCCAGTCTGCGGCTTGGTCCAAATAGACGTTGAAGGCAGGTTCGTCAAATTGGATGATGTCCACGCCATCGGCTTGCAAGGCCAGGGCTTCCTGGTTCAACAGCTCAGCAAAGGCAAACGCCATCTTGATGCGGCCCTCTTCGCCCTCGCCGTAAAAACGGTCGGCCACGGTATCCACGATGGTCATGGGGCCGGGCAAGGTGAACTTGAGTTTTTTCTGGGTGTGGGCACGCGCCAGTTGCGCTTCAAACGCATGCACGCGGCCTTTGAGTCGCAAGGGGGCAATGACCTGGGGCACTTGCGCGTCGTAGCGGTTGTTGCGAATGCCCATGGT
>CAIMWY010000232.1 GCA_903845315.1 uncultured Burkholderiales bacterium | reverse complement strand
TCTGGCGCAGCAGGAAGGTCGATGCCTTGTCCAGCAGTTGAAGCAACTTGTCTTTGTGTCTGTAAAGATCTTTCATCATTCCCGTTGCGCCGCGAAAGTAGTCGGCGATGAAGTCGTAAGGTGACACGGCAGTGACTTGGTTGATCAACGGGTATCCATGAGCGTTGATACGTTGCACAAACTCAGCGTGGTGTGTGAACAACTCATCCACTTCATCGGCGGCACGGGCTAGTTTTTCAAAGGCGTCACGCACCCCAGGTTTTCCAAAGGGACGAATGCCATTGATCAAGCGAAAGTAGTGCAAACCAGGAAATATCGGCAATTGCTCAATGCCTTCAAAGGCCGAGGCCACCCGTGGCAAGTATTTTTGTAGGTAAAAACCTGTGGGGTCAAAAATGAAATCGTCGTATTCGTCGGCGTACATGTATTCTCGGTCTAGGTATTGGAAGGGCTGGTTGTCACCGACGCCGTGACCCGGCCATTGCAGTTGTTTGAATCCAATCGCCTCAAGGGACCGTCCGGATGCAATCCCCGCCACCAATGGGCTGCATGCATCGGGTTCGAACTCGAGGACCGCAAGCTCGGCAATGCGTTTGGTTTTTTCGTAGTCATACATCAACTCTTTGCAACTTATCTCTCCATACTTGGCGAGCCAAAAAGTCGCAAACAGTGCCACCGGCATGCGATCGGGTTGGCGTAATTCGACGCAGTCCATGATGCGTTGCCAGCGCGCGTCATAAGCAGTCTTTGTCTCTTGCGTTTGCTCAATAGGAGGTCGAGCTGTTGGTGAAGCTGTGGGTGTTTGTTCGGTGTTCATGCTGAGACTCCCATCCAGTTTTTACACAAATGAACAGCTTCCATCGCATTGACACCAAATGCATCTGCTCCGGTGTAGCCTCGCACCGTCTCGTCGATTTGCCCGCCGCCAATCATGATTTTGAAACTGCTTCGTATGCCTTCGGTTTCAAAAGCTTCAATGGTTTCTTTCATGGAATCAAATGCGAGCGTCAAAAATCCCGATAGTCCGACGATGTCGGGTTGGTAATCATGGATCTCTTGGATGAATGTTTTGACCGGCACATCAATGCCTATGTCGCGCACATCAAAGCCGTTGATGTCGAGCATGAAGGTGACGATGTTCTTGCCAATGTCGTGCAAGTCGCCATGCACCGTTCCAATTAGCACTTTGCCAAGCTTTTTGGTCTCTTCACCCACCACCTGCTTGATGAGGGGCTTGGCCAGTTTGCCAATGGTTTCCAGCATTTCTCCAGCTAAGACCAGTTCGGGCAGAAAGTATTCACCTTCTTCAAACCGTTTCCCAACAATGTCCATGGCAGCTCGGCATAGTTCAAGCACGCGCAGCGGATTGATGTTTTGCTCAAAAAGCATTTTGTTCGCCAAGGCGAGTGCATCATCTTCTTCCATATCGGATAGCCATTCCACCAATTGGCGCTCTTCGTCATTCATATATTGCACAGGGTTGTCTCCTTGGTTTTTCAATGTTTCAATATCAATGCAGATGGTTTTGATGCGGCAAGCCGCATTCAGTGATGATTTCAGCGAGGACGTTTTCGTTTTGATGACCCATGACGTGAACCCCTGAAACTCCCTCAATACCGGACAGCGACTGAATGCTTTCAATGCAGATTTTTTTGGCTTGGGCTTGTTGATCGGTGGCTGCGGCAATGCGTGAGAGGACCTCATCAGGAACATGCACGCCGGGCACGTGAAGGGCCATCCAGCGCAATGCTTTGGCGCTGCTGAGAGTGCCGACGCCAACAATGATGTGGGCACGACGGTGTAATTCGCGCTCGCGGACTTTGCGCATGAAGTCATCAAACATTGCCAGATCGAAGCAAAACTGCGTTTGTATGAATCGAGCGCCAGCGTCGATTTTTTTCTCTAAGTTGGCGATGCGGTCGGAAAATGGCGGCACAAAAGGATTGACTGTTGCGCCAATGAACAAATCGGGTGCTGTGTGCAACTTGCGTCCAGAGGCATATTCACCGCGATCACACATGCCACGTGCGATGTGTATGAGTGAGACCGCATCCAGATCAAACACTGACTTGGCTTGTGGGTGGTCACCCTGGCTGACATCGTCGCCTGTCAGGCACAGAATGTTTTGCACGCCCAAGGCGCTCGCACCCAGAATGTCGCCTTGGATGGCGATGCGATTTCGGTCTCGGCAGGCGACTTGATAGACAGGGGAAAATCCGTGCGCTGCTAGGATGGCCGAAGCAGCCACACTGGACATGTGGCAATTACCACCTGCCCCATCTGTGATGTTGATGGCATCGACCAAGCCTTTGAATGGCGTAGCCTTGTCAAGCAGACTTTGAGGATTGGCTGAGTCGGGTGGTGCGACCTCCACGGTGATGACAAATTTGCCCGAACGACAGGCTTTCTCGAGTGGCCCCTGACGCGCGGCTGGGGTTATACGTTCTCCAATCAAGGGCTGGAAGGTCGGATTCGAGTGGCCCTGAATCACCTGTATCCAACTCGAACCGCCACGCTTGCGTTGGTCGATCGCGGGCAGCAGTGGGGTAGGGTAGACCAAGTGGTCGGGGGCGATACGCTGTGTGCCTTCGGTAGATTCCAACCAGACGCAGCGCATCTCGGGCTTGACCTCGCACTGTCCATGGCTTCGCACGCCACCACAGGGACCATTGCGCATTTGCTTAGGACAGTTCATGGGGCAAGCCATGCCCGTCGCGCTCAGCACACATTGGCCGCACATTTGGCAGTCAAACATCAGCCCTTTGATGCTTTGCTCTATTGGGCGCAACAGCGTGTTGACATGGCGAGTACCGATGACTCTGACCGCTGGCGCTAGAAGGGGGGCCAGTTGGGAAAACCAGTGATAAACCCGTTGTAAACCAAGGGCATGTCGAACGGACCAACGACGAAAAGAAAGCATGAACGAGGGGTCTTGAATGGCAAATCGCTGCAGTCACTGGATCATGGTCAGCGTTGCATATACGATTTCTTGATTGATATTTGTATACATTGATGGAATTAAATCCGCGAATGAACATCAAGTCAAAATCTAATTTAATGGCTCCTACGAGTTTTTTTGGCTTTTAAAGTGTTAAGTTATTGATTTGTATGGTTTTTATATTTATATCAAAATGATATTGCTATTATGGGTGGTTTGATCCATCTCAATAAATGTATACATTAAATTGAATTTTGGCCTTGCATCAATTCATTTCGATAGGTGTGTGTACCGTTAAATCTGCTTTGCAGGTACTCGCCTGAGATCATGGGTTCATGTTTGGGCTTTTCACCGGGACGCAAGCAGGTGGGCAATGTTTCTATTATTAAATGGAAGGGCGGTGTGACAAACAATGGGATTGAATAGCGGTGTGTATTGGGTGGATTGACCACACGGTGTGGGTTAGAGACGTAACGATCATTGGTCCAGATGGACAGCAAGTCAGCCAGATTGACGACCAGATGGTTTTCAGGAATGGTGATGTCAATCCAGTCACCGTCTCGTGGTTTGACTTGCAGGCCTCCTACGCCATCGTCAGACAACACAGTAATGGTTCCGTAATCGGTGTGCGCACCGCATCCAATGCGCCCATCCTCCGTGTTGACTCGACTCTCAGGTGGGTAGTGCAACATACGAAGGTTAAGAAGTGGTGGGCCAGGCAAATCTTCGAAAAAGTTTGGCTTCAAGCGCAATGCAATGGCAATTCCGCGTTGAATACGACGGGCTGCTTCGTATACCTCGTCAAAGTAGGACTGCCATGCTTCACGAAACCCGGGCAAGTCAGGCAACTGGTTGGGGCCGTGCAAGGGCGTTCCTGCCAAAACTTCAGGGTGATTGGGTCCATCTTCGGTGCCCGAATCAATCGACTCTTTCACATCGCCTGCGCCGTAGGTTTTACCCAGATCTTGATTGGCCAGGGCGCCTTCAAGATTTTCAAGGCCTATGCCAACATAGCCTCGGTGGACAGAGCTCTTGGCGATTGAAATCTTCTCTTTTTCTGCAGCGGGCAACTCAAAAAACTCTTTCATCTTAGCCAGCAAGTTAGCTTTGGTTGTTGGCATGACGCCATGCCCGACCACCAATAAAAAACCTATATTTTTACAGGTGTCGTCAATGATTTGTCCGACTGACAATGCCTCTCCTGAGTCGTATGGCAGACCCGTGGCAAGACTTGAAACGTCAATGGTTGGAATTGAAGGCGCTTTTGAGGTGGACATGGTTCTATTTCCCGCTTGTGTATCTGTCGTGTTCGATATAAAACTGAAACTCAGTATCCAATGTTAGGAGTTAAATACTCCGTATGTTTGATCATTATCAAGTGACGACTGGATTGTTAAACAGCATGGGTCCGGGCATAAAGTAAAGTGAACTAGCGCACTCAGTGGATTTTCTCCCCCACTTTTAAATCGGCTACTTGGTAGCGAATGATGAATGCATGAACGCGACAAACGAATTGGGTTGTTGAAAGTCCAAATGCTGAAATTTACATCTTGGCTGATGTTGCTTATTGCTCTCTCACCCCCGAGTGAAGCCAGTACTTGCGAGACAGGGCGATTGCAATCGCCCATCAATATCATCTCAGCAACAACAACAAAAATACTTGCAACGCTCAAATTCGATTACATCAAGTCACCGCTCATCATCGCTAACGATGGTCATACCTTACGCATTCGGATTCGTTCATCGAGCCAACTTCACATAGAGGATCAAATTTTTACCTTATCGCAATTTCACTTCCACACGCCAGGTGGAGATCAGATCGACGGAGAAGAGTTCCCAATGGCTGCCCACCTGCTTCACAAAAATGCCGCTGGTCAATTGTTGGCAGTAGTTGTGCTTTTCAGGCTGGGAAACGAGAGCCCGATATTGAGTACTCTTTTGGGTCTCATACCCGACCGAGTCAATGTAAATCAAAGTTATCCCAATCTCTTGATCGATCCCAAGGCATTGCTGCCAACGCTCAAGGGCTATTACCGCTACAAAGGTTCGCTGACGGCGCCTCCCTGCACTGAAGGTTTGGATTGGATTGTTCTCAAGGTCCCGTTGGAGTTGTCTTCTGATCAGCTGGCCAGCTATCGCAAGCACTTTGCAGACAATGGTAGAAAACCTCAAGCAAGCCATCGGCGAGCGGTGTTTGAAAGCCAATAGAGAGAACGTTGGGTTGCTTTAGATCAATTGCCATTCACCCCAATCTATAAATAATCAAGTGAATCTTATTTGATAGGCTGATTAGGGATCTTTATGCGTTATTTGTCTCGTATGTTTCTGACTCCATCAAACACAATAGCTTGGTTTATGCCATGGTTTTTTTTGCTGGGCGCCTCTGACGGGATGGCACAAACCAAGACCAATAAGTCACCAGGTGCAGTGGGCATTGAGGTCAACGTCACGCCTGAGATGATCGGTGCTGGCATCGTCTCGAGTGGAGCAGTGCTTCCTCCCATTCCGCCGGTGACAGCGAATCGAAAAAATCCTGCACCCTCTTGGGGGAAGCCACTGCCTTATCCCATTGTGATTGCTGACAGGCGCAACAATCGGCTGATTGAAATTGCCCCTAATAAGCAAATTATTTGGGAATTTCCATCCCCTAGTCTCAAGGTCTACCGAGGAAATGAAGACGTGAATTTTTCGGCGGATGGAAAATTGTTGGCGGTGAGCGAAGAAGATAACTTTGATGTGCACATCGTTGACTATGAAAAAAAACAACTCACCTGGACTTACGGTGTCCCTGATAGGCGCGGAAGCAAAGAGGGCTTATTGAATTATCCTGATGACGCCCATCTGCTGGAAGATGGGAAATTTATCACGGCTGACATTCGTAACTGCCGTGTGCTGATCGTTGACCCTAAAGACAATTCGGTTGTGACCCAGTGGGGAACCCCGGGCAAATGCAAACACAACCCACCCTCCGAACTGGGGTATCCCAATGGTGCAACGCCCATGGAAAACGGCGATATCTTGGTGACTGAAATTTCAGATGCCTGGATCTCACGAATCACACGTGCTGGCAAAGTGGTGTGGAGTGTTAAGGCGCCTAATATTCGTTACCCATCGGATGCATTTCCTACTGTAGACGGAAAACAAGTGATCGTTGCGGATTTCTGGAAACCTGGACGTGTGGTGATTTTTGATCCACTCACACGCAAAGTGACGTGGGAATATTTTGTGAAAGATGGCGAATACATGCTCGATCATTCGTCCATCGCAAGAGAGCTTCCCGATACGGGGGATGTGTTGATCGTGGATGATTTGAATGATCGTGTGATGGTGGTTGACCGAGTTACCAAAAAAGTAATTTGGCAGTATGGCGAAAAAGGCAAAAAGGGGTTCACCCCTGGGTTACTCAATTACCCTGACGGCGTGGACATTGATGTCTTTCGCGATTGGAAGGCCAGTTTGCGAAAATAGCCTGCTTCCAACGTAGATAGCCGTCAGCGTTTGATAAAACGAAGGGTGAAGCGGTCGCTTTCGCCGATGGTTGTGTATTTCTCCCTGTCCTTATCTTTCATTCGGTAGGAGGGGGGAAGTGTCCAAACGCCTTCAGGATAATCTTTGGTGTCTTTGGGATTGGCATTGATTTCGGAGCTGGCTTCAAGCTTGAAGCCAGCCTGTTCGATCAATGCGATGGCCACATCTTCACGGACATAGCCAGAAGTTATTTGCTCGGATTGTGTTTGATCGTTTCGTCCCCT
>CAIMWY010000231.1 GCA_903845315.1 uncultured Burkholderiales bacterium | reverse complement strand
GCGCTGCCGCTAGGGAAAGCCAAGCAGCCCGCTTGACTGTCCCAACGATTCCCATCTGAGCAATCCATCGACGGCAGAGCAAGGTGCCTGCCAGATAAGTCACCGATGCGCCGCCGATTATTAAACCAAAATTGACCTGCGATACGCCATAAGTCTCGATGAAGAGATAGGCTGATCCGGAGTAAAAACCAAAGTTTGCTGCATAGCCAGAGCAATTCAGCGCTGTCCAAGACAGAAATGAAGGATTGCGAGCAATCCGAAAATAAGTATGAAACAGTTGTCTAACATCTAATGCACCGGGTTGCCGTTTAGGAACCGTTTCTGGAATCCGCAGCACAACCAAAGCCAGCGCCGCCATTGCAAACAGTGTCATGGTGAGCAATGTTGCGCGCCAACCAAGGTACTGCGTCAGCAAAGCACCGACCACAGGGATGCACATGGTCGCCGTCGCGAGCATCGACATGGCTTGAGCCATCACATGCGTTCCCTGCTGCGGCATATAAAGATCGCGCACCAAGGCGCGTGCGCAGACCATGCAGGCCGCAAGTCCAATCCCCTGGATAATACGTGCTCCAATCAGCACGTCAATGCTGGGCGCAAGTGCTCCCAACAACGCACCTCCCCCATATGCAACGAGCCCGAAAAACATCACCGGTCGCCTACCAAAACGATCTGATGCGGGGCCCCAAAATAATTGACTCACGCCAAAACTAAGCACCAGAGCAGTAAACGTTCGTTGCACCAAACTCACCGGCGAGTCGTATTCATTGCGAATGGCAGGTAAAGCTGCAAGGTACAAATCGGTCGCTAGTGGTTGCACCAATGTCAACAGCGTAACAATCGTCACAACCAGCCCCGAGCCCATTGCCGGTTGTGAGGGCACGATCGCAGCGGAGGTAGTCAACTCAGCTCACTGACGAATTCACCGTCATCCAAAAATGGCTTGAAAGTGGTGATGAGAAAGCTGGGGACGTTGATCACAAAAAATGATGTTGTAGCTTCAGGATTCGAGCAAATCGCGTTCGCGAAGCCATCCCAAAATAATAGCGTTCGCTTCAGCCAGCAACTGGGGTTGGTTGGCATAGTAGTGCGTGGCACCTTTGATAACGCGAAAGGTTTTATCGGCCATCCCGGCCGCCTCATACAGTTGCATGGGGTGGGTTTGGGGTACAGCATCGTCGGCACTGTTCTCGATGACCAGCAAAGGCGCCCGAATTCCTTTTGCCCCTTCCAAGCCGTTCCCGCAGGAATCGTCAAGAGACCATTGCGACAGCCAGGAGCGCAGAGTTGAAAACCTTGCCAACCCCACTGGCCCAGTGTTGACTGTTTCTGGATTTCCCATGTAACACCACCGAGGTTTGCGGTCGTTAGGATCAAGGGTGGGATCCATAAAACGAGGATCAGCCAGCGTGCGGTGAACGATGAATGGGCGCTCCATTTCACCGGTATTGCGTGCCTTGAGTTTCATCAGCATTTCCTTGGTCCATGCAGTGATTCGACGCATGCGAGCCATCTGGGCGCTCCGGTAGCGCTTAATGTACTGAGCCGTGTAAGGCGGTTGGTTGGGATTGCGCTGATCATAGATATCAAGCTCGATGTCGCGATCGTCGGGGTTTAGTTCGTCAAGAACTGATGGGTCGATGGTCTCGGCCAGCAGATGAGCACGCGACAGATGTGCGGCTTGGTAGATCACCGCGTCGGCTGGGGTCAGGCCGGCGCCCTTCAAGTTCACCGGGTCACCTGCAGGGGTATGTGTGATGGTCGGGTTTTCTGCCTGTGCTTGGTAGCTTATTGCAAGCGCACCGCCGCCGCTCCATCCCACCAGCACCACGTTTTGATATCCCCAGACTTGCTTGGCATGTTTAATGTAAGCGCCTAAATCCAGAAAAACTTTTTCCATGATCAAAGCTGTGTCATTGCGCTGATAACGACTGCCAGCGCACAGAACGTGCACACCCATGGCAGCCATGGAACGCGGCACTGGCAACAACTGTAAAGTAGAGGCTGGGTGCATGAACACCAGCAGGGTGTCTGAGGGCTTGCCCTCGGGTATAAAACGAATGCCTTCAAGGTTGATTGCACCCTGATTGCCGGAAAAACCGTATGTTTCACTGAATGCAGATTGCTCCACATACTGAATATGCACCCACTCGGTGAGCAGGTTTGAAGTTGTAGATGATGTCATGATTCAATGTAGCCTTGAACTCTAATGGGCTCAGTCCCCCCACGGTGGTACAAGACGATCAAGAACAAAATCGTGCACCCATTAGCCAATCGGCTTCTCGCCAATCTTGAGCCCTGCGACACAGCTTAAGGAATCAGCAGAACTGAGCCCATGCTGTTTCCCTGCTCAGCCTGACTCTGTGCGAGGCCAGCATCCTCCAAAGAGTAGGAGTTACTGATCGTAATCTTGAGTGCGCCAGAGCGTACCAACTGAAAAAGTTCGTTGCAAGCCTCGGCTCGAGTTTCGGGCGTGGCAGCATGAAAACCGAATCCTGGCCGATGAAGGACAAGACAACCCTTCTGCGCCAGCAGCATCAAATTAAAAGGTGGGACATTGCCAGATGCATTCCCATAATTCACCACTGCGCCAAATGG
>CAIMWY010000230.1 GCA_903845315.1 uncultured Burkholderiales bacterium | reverse complement strand
GCCTACAGGATGTGAGTCCACCAAGCGCCACGCATCTTGGGCCATGTCCCCCAAGCTACTTTGGGTGGTGACATGGGCCACAAGCACCTCGGCCACATCGTCCAGCTTGCGGGCCACCTCAGACCAGATACGCGCATCGTTGAGCATGCCGGGAACTAACAAAAGGACGGGTTTCATGAGGCAGAAAAATACCGTGCGCGCAGCTCCCGCTTGAGCACTTTGCCCACGGGGTTGCGCGGTAACTCATCGATCAACAGCAACTGCTCGGGCCACTTGAAGGCCGCCACTTGCTTGACGTTTTTGAAATGTTCAACCAAAGTTTGCAGGCTCAAGCTTTGCCCAGGTTGGAGTACGACCACTGCGCAAACACGCTCACCCATCGTGGGGTCGGGTGTGCCAATTACGGCCGCATCCCGAACTTGCGGGTGGCTCATGATGAGGCCTTCGATTTCCTCAGACGAGATGTTCATGCCACCTCGAATCACGATGTCTTTTTGCCTGCCCGCGTAGCGGTAGAACTGCTGGTGTTCGCCGGCAATTTCAAACAGGTCACCGGTTCGGTAGAAGCCTTGTGCATCAAAAGCCCGTGCCGTGAGTTCTGGGGCCTTGAAGTAGCCGCTGAAAATGGTGGGGCCTTTGAAGCGCAATTCGCCAATCCGCCCGGGGCCGTCAATCTCTTGTCCGTTATCGATATCGACCAAGCGAGTCTTGATTTTGCGCGAGACTGGCATCTTCCAGTCAAAGCCAGGCACGCCCATGCGGGGGAAATACAAGGCCCGTTGGCTTCGCTCGGGCATGTCCAGCGGCGAAGCACTGAGCGCAGCGCCCTCGTTAGAGCCAAAGTAGTTGATGACCTCGATGTCGAATTGGCGTTTCATTTCTTCGACCATCCACTGCGACAAAGGGCCGCCACCCGACCCAATGCTTTTGAGGCGAGATAAGTCTGCGCCTTGCATTTTTTCGGGTTGCTTGAGCAGCAGGTTGAGCACGGCGGGTGCGGCTACGCTGTAGTCCATCGGGTGTTCGCGCAGCTGAGCCACAAACACATCCAGGTCAAAGGGGTGGTGGTGGTGCAGCGTACCGCCCACAATCAGCCAAGACGCCAGACTGACCGAGACCCCGGCCATGTTGACAAAGGGAAAGGGGATCAGCAATTGCGCACCTTGACGCAATTGCCCGGCGTCGCTCACGGACTGTCCAGCGATCAGCCACTCGTTGTGGTTGCGTGGTACGCCTTTGGCTTGGGCTTCGGTGCCTGAGGTCCAGCAAATGGTGACCACGTCGTGGGCGGTGACGCCACTGCCGTGCATGTGCGCGAGCAACCGCTCGTGATCCCAGGCGGGTGCGGCGGCCCAGGCGGGTGACATGGCCATCACCCCTTCAGGCGGCGCATCCCCAAGGGACCAGATGTGCTTAAGGCCTGCAAATTGGTTCGCATGGTCCTGCCAGGCTTTCGCGCAGGCGTAGTGGCCGACATGGGCGGTGGTGATGCCCAGCTTGGCGCGGGTCGTCTCAAACACATAGGACAGCTCATGGGATCGGTATTGCACGGGCACTGGTGACACCACGATGCCGCTGAGGGCACAAGCCAAGTAAATGGCGTGCAGCTCGACGCAGTTAGGCAATTGCACCACGATGATGTCGTCTTTGCGCAGACCATGGGCATACAAAAGGGCGGTCAAGCGGCCCACTTGTTCCAGCAAGTCTTGCCAGCGCCAGCGCTGCGGTGCATCGCCAGTGATGGCGTGGCGGTTAGGCGGGTCTAGGACGGCCCAAGCCTCGGGTTGGCGCTGGGCTGTTTGAAGGAACAAATCGCCCATTGTGGTGTCTCCCCACCAACCCTGCGCCGTGTAGTCATCGATTTTTTGTTGTGAAACCAGGACCATGATTACTTCCAACGATCGAGAGTCTGTTGACTCACATAAGTGGCATGGAAGCCATGGGGAATGCGCCTAGGCATGATGATGCGCGCCACGGGACCTTCACACATCTTGGCGCCTCTTGCATCAAAAATTTGAATCTCTGACCGCTCATCGACCGGATTCCAGACCAAGGTGATCAGATAGCCATCGTCCTCGGCTTGGGCGTTATCGCGGGGCGCAAAACCCGGTTCGTTGTAAAAAAATTGGGGCCCAGCGCTGTAGGCGATGTAGCCGCCCGTGCCTAGGTCGTATTTCACCAAACCTGGAAAGCGGGCCTCTTCTTTGCCGCCTTGGGGAAACAACACCAAATAAGCATGGCGGTTTTTTCGCCCTTGGTAGAGGCTATTGATGACCGGAAACTCGGTGTTGAGTACATCGTCAATCACGCGCTCTTGGGTTTGACCCGTGCGCAAATTGAGCCGCCACTCGTACAGCATGAAATCACGCTGGCGTTGGTTAATGGTTCTCTCGAGTCGGCGCGCATCGGGTTGGCCGTTTTCATCCTCGTGCAAGCGGTAGGGGGTTCCGACCATGACGATGTCATCGCCTTCCTCCCATGCGTTGACAACGTGCAGCATGTAGGTGGGTTTGGCCGTGAACCAACGGATTTCATGGGCTTGACCATGGCGGGGCAGCACACCAAAACGGGTGGGCTGATCGGGATGAAAGCGAACTTTGTAGCGCCCTGCAGCCAAAGCCTCTGCATCGGG
>CAIMWY010000229.1 GCA_903845315.1 uncultured Burkholderiales bacterium | reverse complement strand
TCGCCTTTGTCATTTTTCTTACCTGGGCCAACGGCCAAGATTTCGCCTTGATCAGGCTTTTCAGCAGCGGAATCAGGGATCACGATGCCAGAAGCGGTTTTTGTTTCGCTTTCGATACGTTTAACGATCACGCGGTCGCCGAGAGGACGAAGTTTCATTGCATCTCCAAATTGGAACTAAAGGATTGAAATTACCTGGAGTCGGACCACACGTTGTTAGCACTCGACCCCATTGAGTGCTAATTTTAGGGCATGTCTGTGACATTTCAAGGGCAGACCCTGCATCGTTGTCCTATTTTGTTCAGCCAGACCGTGGCTTAGTCAGTTAAGTTCAGGCCAGTAAAGCAATTTTTCAACGCGATAGGAGCCCCACGTGCCCAATCAACGCAACGCCAAGTCGAGCCGTCATGCCCCTGCGGGTGATGTGTGGCGCAAAGGCCTCGTCTTTTGGGCGGCAGCTTGTGTGCTGGTCTGGCCCGCATGGGCGGCAGACCCCTGGCCCAGCAAACCGATCACTGTGGTGGTGCCGTTTGCGGCGGGCGGTGGGGTTGACAACGTGGCGCGCGCCTTGGCGGCGCAAATGTCCGAAGGCATGCAACACACGGTGGTGGTGGAAAACCGTGTGGGCGCAGGCGGCATCGTCGGTGCCAAATACGTGGCCAGCTCAGCGCCGGATGGCCACACCTTGCTGATGGGCACTCAAACCACGCTGGCGGTGGTGCCCTTGCTCAACAAGAGCGCCGCTTTCAACCCTCTGACCGCGTTTGCGGGCGTCAGCCAAGTGGGCAGCTCGCCCATGCTGCTGGTGAGTCATCCGAGCCTCAACGCCAAGACACTGCCCGAGTTGCTGGCCCGCGCCAAAGAGCGGCCTGGGCAACTCAACTTTGGCTCTGGCGGGGTGGGCACGTCGACCCACATGGCGGGGGCTTTGATGGAGATCATGAGCAGCACGCGCATGACGCACATTGCCTACAAAGGCGAGCAACCCGCATTGACCGATTTGATGGGTAACCAAATTCAGTGGATGTTCTCCAACGTGCCGGCTTCCATGCCCTTGGTGAAGGGTGGCAAGCTCAATGCGCTGGCGATTTCTAGCGCCCAGCGTTCACCGACAGCGCCGGATGTGCCCACCTTGTCAGAGTCCGGTGTGCCGGGCTTTGATGCGTCCACTTGGTTTGCGGTGGTCGCCCCTCGCGACACGCCGCGTTCGGTGGTGGAGCGGCTCAGTGCCGAGGTGGGCAAGGCTTTGGACAATCCCAAGCTCTTGCAGCGCTTGGAGACACAAGGTCTGACGGTTCAAAAAAGCACGCCCACGCAGAGCGACAAATACATTGCCAGCGAATACGAGAAGTGGGGCCGTGTGGTCCGAGAGTCCAACATCAGCACCGACTGAGCGGTGCCCGTTCAAACGTGAATGTCAAGGCAGGTCGAGGTTTTCTGTCGGGGCGCTGGCGTTGCGTGGGCCAACCTGCCCCAACCGAGCTTTGAGTGACTGGGGTTGCCCGGTGATCAATGCGGCGTAGTTGGTGGTGTTAGACAACACTTTTTTCACATAGTCACGCGTTTCGTTGAAGGGCACGTTCTCGGCCCAGATGGCGCCTTCCAAGACGGGACCTGCGCCGTCGTTGGGAGCGCGCCAGCGCCGTGAACGGCTGGGGCCTGCGTTGTAGGCCGCAGCGGCCAAGGGCATGGAGCCTTCAAAGCTGTCGAGCACCAATTTCAGATAACCCGTGCCAATGGCGATGTTGGTGTCGCGGTCGGTGATTTGACTGGGGGTGAAGCCGTTCAGGCCAATCTTGCG
>CAIMWY010000228.1 GCA_903845315.1 uncultured Burkholderiales bacterium | reverse complement strand
TACACAAACTATCGTGTTGAAGCCGCTTCCTGGTCTGCCCGTGGTGCGTGACCTGATTGTGGACATGACACAGTTTTTCAAGCAGTACCACTCCATCAAGCCCTACTTGGTCAACGACACCCAGCCGCCCGAAAAAGAGCGCCTGCAATCCCCCGAAGAGCGTGATGAGTTGAATGGCCTGTACGAGTGCATCTTGTGCGCCAGCTGCTCCACCAGCTGCCCCTCGTTTTGGTGGAACCCCGACAAGTTTGTTGGCCCCGCCGGTTTGTTGCAGGCCTATCGCTTCATTGCCGACAGCCGCGACCAAGACACCGCTGGCCGTTTGGACAACCTCGAAGACCCTTATCGCCTGTTTCGCTGCCACACCATCATGAACTGCGTCGACGTCTGCCCCAAGGGTTTGAACCCCACCAAGGCCATCGGCAAGATCAAAGAATTGATGGTGCGTCGCGCCATCTAAGGCGCCACGACGCATCGCAAGGAGCACCTACTTGGACGCGAACGCACCATTTCGCGACACCTCGGTGGGCGACCCTTTGCTGGATGGCTTGAACGGTCAAGACGCACTCAACGAGCGCGCACTCAGCAAACTGCGTTGGCGCTGCCGGCGTGGCCTGCTAGAAAACGACTTGTTCATTCAACGGTTTTTTGAGCGGCATGAAACTCGCTTAACAGTGAGCCATGCACGAGGACTGTATGGCTTGATGAATTTGTCTGACAACGATTTGCTTGATTTGCTGCTGCAACGCAAAGAATTACCCGATCCACACACACAACAAGAAGCACAGCAAGTGCTAACGATGCTGAGACATTGACGCAACAAGATTTTTAGGAAAAAGACCATGAAACTTTCTGACAACAAAGCCACCCTGTCGTTCAGCAACGGCAGCCCCAGCATCGACATGCCCGTCTACAACGGCAGCATTGGCCCCGACGTGATCGACATTCGCAAGTTGTACGGTCAAACCGGCATGTTCACCTATGACCCAGGCTTTTTGTCGACGGCTTCTTGCCAGTCGGGCATTACTTACATCGACGGTGACAAAGGCGAACTGCTCTACCGCGGCTACCCCATTGAGCAGCTGGCAACCCAGTGCGATTACCTTGAAACCTGCTATTTGCTGCTCAAAGGCGAATTGCCTAACGCCACCCAAAAGCATGATTTCACCAAGCTCGTGACCAACCACACCATGGTTAACGAGCAAATGCAATTCTTCTTGCGTGGCTTTCGCCGTGACGCGCACCCCATGGCCGTGATGACGGGTTTGGTCGGCGCTTTGTCGGCCTTCTACCACGACAGCACCGACATCAATAACCCAGAACACCGCGAAATTTCGGCCATCCGTTTGATCGCCAAAATGCCAACCTTGGTGGCCATGGCCTATAAGTACACCGTGGGTCAGCCCTACATGTACCCCAAGAACGACCTGAGCTACTCGGGCAACTTCTTGCGCATGATGTTTGGCACACCGTGCGAAGAGTACGTGGTCAACCCCGTGCTCGAGCGCGCCCTCGACCGCATCTTCATCTTGCACGCTGACCACGAACAAAACGCCTCCACGTCCACCGTGCGCTTGTGCGGTTCATCTGGCACCAACCCCTTTGCGGCCATCGCAGCGGGCGTGGCTTGTCTTTGGGGTCCTGCACACGGCGGCGCCAATGAAGCCTGCCTGAACATGCTGGAAGAAATTCAAGCCATGGGCGGCGTGGCCAAAGTGGGCGAATTCATGGAGAAGGTCAAAGACAAAAACTCTGGCGTCAAGCTCATGGGCTTTGGTCACCGTGTCTACAAAAATGGCGACCCTAGAAATGATATCATCAAATCCTACTCGAAGAAACTGTCTCAAACTAAGTATGGCAAACCTTCCCTCTT
>CAIMWY010000227.1 GCA_903845315.1 uncultured Burkholderiales bacterium | reverse complement strand
CTTCGGCACCAGCTTCTTCAACCCTGCTGGTGGCGGTGACCCGGTGATGTATCAACACATCTTCTGGTTCTTCGGTCACCCAGAGGTCTACATCATGATCTTGCCGGCCTTCGGCATCATCAGCGCGATCATTCCGGCGTTTGCCCGCAAGCGTTTGTTCGGCTACGCCTCGATGGTTTACGCCACCGGTTCAATCGCCATCCTGAGCTTCGTCGTCTGGGCGCACCACATGTTCACCACCGGCATGCCGGTGACGGGCCAGCTGTTCTTCATGTACTCGACCATGCTGATTGCCGTCCCAACGGGCGTGAAGGTCTTCAACTGGATCGCCACCATGTGGAAGGGCTCCATGACCTTTGAGACCCCCATGCTGTTTGCCGTAGGTTTCATCTTCGTGTTCACCATGGGCGGTTTCACCGGCTTGATTTTGTCGATGGCGCCAATTGACACCCAAGTGCAAGACACTTATTACGTGGTGGCTCACTTTCACTATGTGTTGGTGGCTGGCTCCTTGTTTGCAATGTTTGCTGGCTTTTACTTCTGGTGCCCCAAGTGGACCGGCGTGATGTACAACGAAACGCGCGGCAAGATTCACTTTTGGTGGACGCTGATCTCGTTCAACGTGACCTTCTTCCCCATGCACTTCTTGGGCTTGGCTGGCATGCCACGTCGCTACGCCGATTACCCCATGCAGTTTGCCGACTTCAATGCTTTGGCTTCTGTGGGCGCGTTCTTCTTTGGTTTTGCACAGGTCTATTTCTTCTTCTTCGTGGTCTTGCCTACCATGCGCGGTCATGGCGAAAAAGCCAGCGCTAAGCCTTGGGAAGCCGCAGAAGGTTTGGAGTGGGAAGTGCCTTCGCCTGCACCGTTCCACACTTTTGAGACTCCTCCTAAGCTGGATGCCACAGCAACCCGCGTGATCGGTTGATGTGATGACGCCTGAGCAACGCAAGCAAAACCTCCGTCTGGGCCTGATCTTGGCCTCGGTGGCGGTGGTTTTCTTTGTTGGCTTTTTCATCAAAGTCATCTTGCTTAACCGCTGATACCAATGGTCAACGTGCGCCACAACCTCCTTATGCTGAGAAAGCTGCTCATCGTGGCAGCAGGCATGTTTGCGTTTGGTTATGCGCTGGTGCCGATGTACAAAGCGATTTGCGAATTCACAGGCATCAACATTCTGGCTTTGGGCGAGCGGGAGCTGCCTGGTTCTGGCAGTGCGCGTGCCAAGGCCACCAATACCCAAGTGGATACTTCGCGCACCATCACGGTGGAATTTGATGCCAATGCCCGTGGACCTTGGTTGTTCAAACCGGCGCAAAGTTCGGTGCAAGTTCACCCTGGTGAAATGACCACGGTGATGTACGAGTTTCAGAACGTGCAAGACCGTGTCATGTCAGCACAAGCCATTCCCAGCTATGCGCCCCGCCAAGCGGCAGCACATTTCAACAAGTTGGAGTGTTTTTGTTTCAATCAATACACCTTGGCCCCGGGCGAGAAAAAACAGTGGCCTGTGGTGTTTGTGATTGATCCTAAGTTAGCTAAAAACGTGACCACCATCACCTTGTCCTACACCTTCTTTGAAGTTGGCTCTAAAACGCCTGCAGCACCCACTGCAGCGCTGGATGTGACGCACAAAGGGGTGGGCGCATGAGTACCAAAACTTCCTTGATGCGCTCAGCGGTGGCTGTGGCGTGGTCGTTTTTTGGGATTCGCAAAAGCAGCGAGTTCCAGCAAGATATTGAAAAGATCAACCCCTTGCACATATTGGGCGTGGGGTTGGTCGCAGGTTTGTTATTTGTGGTCGGGTTGATCGTGTTGGTCAACTTGGTCGTCGCGAAATAAAGAAGAAGGAGTGGAAATGAGTAGCAACTCACACGGCGCAACGCCTTATTACTTCGTGCCCCATGCATCACGCCATCCGGCGATGGCTGCGTTGGGATTGTTTTTTGTCATCTTGGGCGCAGGCCAATGGGTCAACGGTGCTGACTGGGGGAAGTACTCCTTGCTGTTTGGCTTGGTGTTCTGGCTGGGTGTGTTGTACCAATGGTTTGGTGAAACCATCGCCGAAAGCGAAAGCGGTCAATACGGCTACAAGGTCGACTTGTCATTCCGTTGGAGCATGAGCTGGTTCATATTCTCTGAGGTGATGTTCTTCGGTGCATTCTTCTCTGCTTTGTGGTGGTCGCGTGCGCATTCGGTACCTATGCTGGGTAGTCTGGACAACGCCTTGCTGTGGCCTGACTTCAAAGCTGTTTGGCCCACCCTGGTTGCAGGTGCTACCGCATCACCCGCTGGCATCATTGAGCCGTTCCAGACCATGACACCTTTCTGGTTGCCCACCATCAACACTGCGTTGCTGTTGAGCTCTGGTGCGACCTTGACCGTGGCCCACCATGCGCTGCGTGAGAACGATCGTTCCACCACCATCAAGTTCATGTGGATGACGGTGTTGTTGGGTGTGATCTTCTTGGTGGTTCAAGGTTACGAGTACTACCATGCTTATCATGAGATGAACCTCAAGCTCAGCTCTGGCGTGTATGGCTCAACCTTCTTCATGCTGACAGGCTTCCACGGTTTTCACGTGTTCTTGGGCATGTTGATGTTGTTGGTGATTACCTTGCGCTTGCAAAAAGGCCACTTCACGGCAGACAAGCACTTCGGTTTCGAAGGTGCGGCTTGGTATTGGCACTTTGTGGACGTGGTGTGGTTGGGCCTGTACATCTTGGTGTACTGGATGTAGGG
>CAIMWY010000226.1 GCA_903845315.1 uncultured Burkholderiales bacterium | reverse complement strand
CACCTCCACCATTCGACGCAATACATTCGGTAGTAAGGTCTTTTCCTTGCGCGTGCGTAACCAACATGAACGTGAGGTGTTAGAGAAAAAGGGCTCCCACACTGTCATTTTTGAGTTGCAAGGCAGTTTGTTTTTTGGCACCACCGACCAGCTCTACAGCGCCATCGAACCTGAGCTCAAAAACGCAAGGTTTGTGTTGCTTGACTTCATGCGTGTGCAGTCGATGGACATGACGGCTGGCCACATGATTGAGCGCATTCGCAACATGCTGGCTGAGAATCACGCACGTCTGGTGCTGACCCGAGTGCCTGAGCATTTACCCAACGGGCGCGACCTGCGCTCGTACGTCGACCACATTGGTCTGCTGTCGGACAACACCGCCAAAATTTTTGACGAATTCGATGAAGCCCTGGAGTGGATTGAAGACGAAACCCTTAAGCTCGCGGGACATGCGCATGTGTCGGGTGAGGGTTTGCACTTGAGCAAGTTTGAAGTGTTTCATGGCTTGAATGATGCTGAGCTTGCAGCGCTCGACAACTGTAAGCAGGTGCGCACTTACGCCGCGGGAGACCTGGTGTTCGCGGCAGACAGCGCAGGACACGAGTTGATGCTGATCAGCCGCGGCGAGGTCAAAGTCAGCCTGCCAGTGGCTGACGGTAAGACGATTCACTTGGCCACGTTCAGTCGGGGCCAGTTTTTTGGTGAGATGTCGTTCTTAGACGGACGGGCCCACTCGGCCGATGTGCAGGCGAGTCGCGACACCGAATTGATCGCGATTGACCGGCGTGCGTTTGCCAAGGTGGCGGTGGGCGATCCGGTGATGAGCATCAGCGTCATGCGCGCAGTAGCCCTCGCCATTGCTGACCGATTACGGCATGCCAATGCAGAATTGCGCGAAATGCGCCAAACTTAACTCATATCACACACAAGGAGACAAAGCATGAAATTGAACGTCAATGGAACTGTCCGCTCGGTGGACGCCGAACCGCAAATGCCCCTGCTGTGGGCACTGCGCGAAGTGCTGGGCCTGACTGGCACCAAATATGGTTGCGGTGTGGCGCAATGTGGCGCCTGCACGGTGCACCTCAATGGCAAACCGGCGCGCTCCTGCTCCATTCCTGTTTCTGCGGTGGGAGAAATGAAAGTCACCACCATTGAAGGCTTGTCGAAAAATGCCACACATGCGGTGCAAAAAGCATGGGCAGAGTTGGACGTGCCCCAGTGTGGTTACTGCCAGTCGGGCCAGGTGATGGCTGCTGCTGCTTTGCTGTCAAGCAAACCCAAGCCCACCGACGCTGACATAGACGAAGCCATGAGCAATATTTGCCGCTGCGGCACCTACCAACGCATTCGTGACGCGATCCATGTGGCGGCAGGTCAAATGAAACTCGGTGACGTGTTGGCGTCTTACGAGTCGGTTGACATCAACGCACAAGCTTGAGAGGACGCACCATGACACATACCTCAACACTCAACACCTCACGTCGCCACTTCTTGGTCAGCTCTGCCGCCGTCGGCAGTGGCTTGGCGCTGGGCCTGAGCTTTGCGCCCAACGCCATGGCACAAGCCGCCTACACCACCCTCACACCGAACGAAATCAATATCTGGGTGGTGGTCAAACCCGATGACAGCGTGGTGATTCGCATTGCGCGCTCAGAAATGGGTCAAGGCACCCGCACGGGCTTGGCCCAATTGGTGGCCGAAGAGCTCGATTGCGATTGGTCCAAAGTCACCACCGAAATGCCTACCCCAGGCCAGAGCTTGGCGCGCAACCGCGCTTGGGGCGACATGTCAACGGGCGGCAGCCGAGGTATTCGCAGCTCGCACGACTACGTGCGCCGTGGCGGTGCTGCTGCACGCCTGATGCTCATGCAAGCTGCGGCCAACCGCTGGAATGTGCCCGTGGTCGAGGTGATGGCCAAAGAAGGCATGATCACTCACGCCATCTCGGGCCGCACCTTGAGCTATGGCAAAGTGGCCGACGATGCTGCCAAGTTAACCGCACCCGACCCCAAAAACATCGTCTTGAAAAAGCCCAGCCAATGGCGCATTGCGGGCAAGTCCATGCGTCGCTTGGACACCGCCGACAAAGTGGATGGTCGCAAGACCTTCAGCATCGATTTGCAGTTGCCCGGCATGCTCAACGCAGCGGTCATGCAAAGTCCGGTGTTTGGCGGCAAGTTGGTCAGTTACGACGACAGCAAGATTGCCAAAATGCGCGGTGTCAAAGGCGTGGTCAAAATCAACGACAGCACCTTGGCCGTGGTGGCCGACACCTTCTGGCGTGCCAAAACCGCTTTGGCTGAATTGCCGATCGTGTGGGATGACGGGGTGAATGGCAATACATCGAGCGCCACCATCGACGCCATGCTGCGCGAGGGCCTGACGGCCAATGGGGACTTCTGGCAGCGCAAAGAGGGCGACGCGCCCGCTGCCATTGCGCAAGCCACCAAGAAAGTCGAAGCCACCTACACCAGCCCCTTCTTGGCCCATGCCACGATGGAGCCGATGAATTGCACCGTGCGTATCACCGGCAACCGGGCTGAGGCTTGGGTGCCCACACAAAGTGCCGAAGCTTCGTTGGCCGCCTTGGCCGAGGCCACGGGCTTTCCGCTGACGCAATGCGATGTCTACAAGATGGACTTGGGCGGCGGCTTGGGCCGCCGCGGTGGTCAGCAAGAGTATGTGAACCAAGCCGCGCTGGTGGCCAAGAAGTTCCCGGGCAAACCCATCAAGCTGGTGTGGAGCCGGGAAGAAGACATGACGCAAGACTTTTACCGTCCCATCTCGATGGCCAAGATGTCGGCAGGCATTGATGCGCAGGGCAATATGACGGCATTTCAATTGCGTGTGTCGGGCCAGTCGCTGAACGCTTTGTTGGCACCCATGGCGATCAAAAACAACAAAGACGTGCGTCAGTTGCAAGGTTTTTGGGCTGAACCAGGCGACGCGCAGTTGGGCTATACCTTCCCCAATTTGCTGACCGAGTACGTGATGCGCAACACCCATGTGCCGGTAGGCCCATGGCGTGGTGTCAACACCAACCAAAACGGCATTTACATGGAGTGCTTCTTGGAAGAGTGCGCGCGCGCAGCAGGCAAAGACTCGCTGGAGTTCCGTCGTGCTTTGATGAAGAACCACCCCAAGCATTTGGGCGTGCTCAACGCGGCAGCAGAAACGGGTGACTGGGGCAAGCCTCTGCCACCCGGTGTGTTCCGTGGCATTGCGCAGTTCATGGGCTACGCCAGTTACTCGGCAGCCGTGGCCGAGGTGTCGGTGTCGCCCAAGGGTGAGGTCAAGATTCACCGCATGGTGTTTGCTTTGAACTCGGGCCATGTGGTCAACCCGGCCCAAGTGCGCGCTCAAATTGAGGGCTCGGTGGTCATGGGCTTGTCGGGGGTGTTCTTGGGAGAAAACACGGTCGAGAAGGGGCGCATGAAAGAGCGCAACTTTGACACCTACCCACTGATGCGTCTGAAAGAAACCCCCAAGGTGGAAACCGTCCTGGTGCCCACCGGCGACTTCTGGGGCGGTGTGGGCGAACCCACCATCTGCGTGGTGGGCCCAGCGGTGCTGAACGCGATTTACGCGGCCACCGGCAAACCACAACGCGACTTGCCACTGCGCAAGCACGGCTTGACCTTGGTTTAAACGCTTGGGTTTGGAAGGCCCAACTGCTTGGCAGTTGGGCTTTTTCTTTGGGGGCCTGCCGATCACCGCCGTATCGACGGCCCGTCCAGAGGCATGCCCTCGGCGCGAACCTTGAGGTAGAGCTCCAACTGCCGCAGGGCGGGGCTGCCCGAGGGGGGCAGCGTGGCCTGCACGCCGGAGTAACAGGCACGCAAACGCCGGTCGATGGAGCCCAGGTTTTGCCAGTTCAAGCGGTAAATCGGAAAGCCACTGGGATGACCCGGACTCACCACCTCAGCGCGTAAGGCCGCCCCTACTTTGCCGTCATGGCAATGCACACACGCCAAGTTGAGGCGGCCCATGCGGGTGGCGTACAGCTGGACGCCTTGCGCCAACTCCGCCTGCCAGCGTTGCTGACCTTGCGCATCTGCGGGCGCTTGCACATGCATGGCTTGCCCCTTGCCCACGCTGTGCAGCAAGGCGCTGAGCGACAGGGTGTCGCCGTCTTCCACACCCTGTGGACTTTGGCCTGCGCGTTGGCGGCACACATTGATTTGGTCTTCTAAGTTGACCAAGCTGGCGTTGTCATTGCGTGTGACCAGGCGGGGATGTTGGGCCGCTGCGTTGCGCAAAGCCTCTGGCGTGTTGTGACAGCTTTGGCAGCCGGTGCGCCACAAGGTTTGACCTTTTTCAATCCACAGCGTGACGGGGTTGGCATCGGCGTCTTGCTGCATGGCTTGCAGTTGCGGCGTTAAAAAAAGGTTGCCGCTCAGCAGGGCTTGTGCATCGACAAGCAGCGGCAGACCGAGGCTGGTAGACAACACCAGCAGACGCCGCCAAAAGCTGCGTTGGCTCATGGCGTTCAGCGGTAGACCAAGGGGCGACGCAGTTGGCCCGTTCGACCTTGGTGGTCGGCCCAACTCACCACCATGTCACCGGCTTGGGGTGGCAAGGTGAACGAAAAAAAGAACATCGGGTTGGCAGCCATGCCGGTACCTAGCTCGGACTCAAAAACCAGCGTATCGCCCACGTGCACTTTGACGAATTGCAAAATGTCTTTGGCCACTTGCACACCCGAGCTGTCATGGCGAAACCCAGTTTCCATCACATGCCCTAGCAGCAAGCGGACCTCCACCTCGGCATTGGCGCGCACAGGCCCGGCCAGCGACAGGCGCACGGGGAGGTCGAGCGTTTGTGCCATGGATTAAGTCTCGTCAAAACAGGCCGTGGCGGTGACCACCGTGTGGGTAGGTCGACCCAAGCTGCTGCCATCGTTGAGGTGCGCCAAGACCCATACCTCTTGGCTCATGGCCAAGCGAATGCGGGTGCTGAACTTGAAACGGGTTTGTGCTTGTCCAAATTTGAGTCGCAAGATGACGCGGTTGGGGTTTTCGGGCGCAATGATGTCAAGGCCGACCAACTGTTTGCCAGCAGGTGCTTGCAATGTGAACTGGAAGGGAATGGCATTGCCGTTGTCGGCCAGCGGCGGCATGGTGACTTCAATGCCGTTGGATTGCAAACCACGAGCTTGTAGATCAGTTTGTGAATTGAGGTCTGGGGCAGCCAGCGCATGCGGGCTGTTGAACACACCCACGGCCGCTGCGCCGAAACCGGCGAGACAAGTGCGACGATGCAACGATGTGTGTGGTTGAAGCATGGTTGCGCACTCTAGCGCAAACTGGCCAAGGCTGCTGTCACCTTGTCTATTTCATCCAGACTGAGCATGGGTCTTGCAGGGTTGGCTAGGGTGGTGCCTTCTAAGCTGCCAAACGGCGGCATGAGTGTGTTGGCGCTGAGCTTGCGCGCATCCATCACCCACTGGCGCAGTTGCGCCAGGCTGTAGCGCTGGGCCACGCCATCCAGCGAGGGCCCAAAGTCGCCTTGCTTGCCCGAGGCGCCGTCAATGCCTTTGGCATCGCGCAGCACGCTCACCTGATGGCAGGTCACGCAGTTGCCTTGCTGGCGGTTGGCCATGATGCGCAAGCCCAGCTCTGCATCGCTCAAGCTTTGGGCTGTGCTGGTGATGGCTGTTACAACAAGGCACAGTGCCAGGGCTTTTGGGAGGAGGGCTGAGTTCATCGCTTGCGCACACCGAGATAAACCACCGTGGCGACCACGATCAAACCACCGACGACTTGGATGGGCGCAATGGCTTGGTCGAGCAGCAGCCAAGCCAACACCAGTGCAAAGATGGGTTCTATGTTCATGATGGCGGAGTTCCCCACCACCCCCAAACGCGGCAAGACGGTGAACATGATGGTGAACGCCGTGCCGTACAAGGCCGTGAGCCCTACCAAGCCCCACCAACCTGCATCTGCTGTGGGCCAATGAAATCCCCCTTGCGTGCTGACTGCCACCAGTCCCAGCGCCGAGGCGCAACACATGGTGCTCAAGGTGCGCACTCGGCCGTCGACGCCAATGGTTTCCTGCTGAATCAGCACCAAGGCCAAGCTGAAAGTCAAAGCAGCCGCGATGGCAAAGCCCACGCCAATGCCAATCAAGGACCACTGCGCTTGCGCGCCTAGCCCTGAGGCTGCACCCAACACATCCAAGGCCAAAGCCAAGCCTATCAACATCACTGGCATGGCACGCAACATCACGGGCTCGGGGCGATGGCGGTAGATCAAACGCGCCCAAGCGGTGGCCCACAATGGGTAAGAGTTGAAAGCCAACAAGGCCAGCGCAACGGGAATGCGAGCTACCGAAGAGTAGATCAACAAACTCTGCACACCCACCAAGGCACCGATGGCGAGCAGGCCGCGTTTATTTTGGCGACTCAGTGCGATCGGTACCTTTTGTTGCCAAATTAAAAAAGCCAGTGCCAAACCAGTTCCGCCACTGCGCATGGTGGCTGCGGTGGCGACATCGACCCCGTTTTGAAATGCAAAACGCGCCGCGACGTGGTTGGACCCCATCATCAGCGCAATCAGCAACAGGGTGGCGAAGGAAACCAGCGAAAGGCGGTTGCCAGGTTGTAGGGGGGTGTTCAAAAAATATCCTCATTGAACGTGCTCGACCAGGAACAGGCCGACTCACGGGCCACCCCCAATTTTGTCATTCAATCGACGCTGGCACCGGAGTCGCGCACGACCTTGCCCAGTCTGGGAATTTCTGCCGAAAAAATGGCACCCAATTCAGCGGGGGTGCTGCTTTGCAGATAAATCCCAAGCGACGCGAACCGAGTTTTTAATTCGTCGGAATCGATGGCATCTCTCAACGCTTTGTTCAAAGCTGCGGTGTCTTCTGGTGAGGTGCCGGACTTGGCAACGATCCCCCACCAAATGTCCATCGACACATTGGGCACTCCCGCTTCATTCATGGTGGGAAGGTCGGGCAAGAGTGTGGTGCGTTTGTCTGAGGCAACCGCCAGTGCTCTGAGCTTTCCTTCTTTCACATGTTGAAGCGTTGCTGCGGGAACTTCAAACAAAAAGCCGACTCGGCCAGCCAGCAAATCCTGAACTGCTGGCGCTGCGCCTTTGTAGGGGATGTGTACAAAGTTGGCATTGGTTTGGGACTTGAACATTTCACCCAGCAAGTGCCCGCCGATGCCAATGCCTTGCGACGCATAAGACACACCTTGTGAGGCGGATTTAGATTCTTTGACGATGTCCCCTGGCGTTTTGGCGGAGCTCGACCCGGGAACCAGCAACAACATGGGGGAGCGTGCAGCCAATGTGAGGGGCTGAAAATCTTTCAAGGTATCGAAAGACAAATTTTTGTAGAGGGATTTATTGACGGCCAGCACACCGATATCGCCAATGAAAATTGTTTTCCCATCAGCGGGTGCAAGCTTCAAGGCATTGGCGCCAATTTGTCCACCGCCGCCTGGCTTGTTGTCTACCAAAACACTCCAGCCTGTGTTCGTTGAAACTTTTTGTGCGATGGCGCGGGCGACTTGATCGGAGGGGCCACCGGGGGCAAACGGTACTAAAAACGTGACCGTTTTCGTTTGTGCGCTGGCATAGCTGGCCATGAGCAGAAGTGAGAGGCTGACCAATGTCTTAGAAAAACTGTCTTTGATTGAAAAACCATGCATCAAGTGTCTCCTGTAAGAATTTTGGGGCGCTGGTAAAGGCGCACGTGTTATTTTTTCATCGTAGAACAACTGACCGAAACCTGGTTATGCGTTAAGTAGCAAACAGTTATTCAGATTCAATGGATGGCTCGACCCATCCAGTCATCAGATATCTGCAGGGTTCTTTCACATGGCAAACCCCTGCTGCGATCGGCATGATGTTGGCGGCGCGACATCGCTGGATAGGGTTGTACGAAAAATGAATAGCCCCTATAGGCATGAAACATTATTCGT
>CAIMWY010000225.1 GCA_903845315.1 uncultured Burkholderiales bacterium | reverse complement strand
TGCTGACCGACTTTCAAGAGGTCACCCGTGGCATTGAGCGCTGGGAAGACTGGACCAGCGCCTGGTGCAAACGCGCCGAAGTGCATGAAACTCTGGGTCACGAAGCGCTGGCCGATGGCTACAAACTCAGCGCCAGCGAACACCTGTCGCGCGCGGCGGTGTACTACCACTTTGCCAAGTTCGTGTCGGTGCACGACATCGACGAAATGCGCGCCGCCCACATGAAGGCCGTGGCCTGCAAACAGTTGGCGCTGCCGCACATGCGACCACCCGCCAAGCGCGTGGAGATTCCTTATGAGAACGGCCATTTGGCGGGCTTCTTGCGCTTGCCAGCCGGTGCGGTGAAGCCCCCGGTGTTGATCATGGTGCCGGGCCTGGACTCGGCCAAAGAAGAACTCGAAGCCTACGAGCAACCCTTTCTCGCACGCGGCATCGCCACCTTGATGGTGGACGGCCCCGGCCAAGGCGAAGCCGAGTACGACTTCCCGATCCGTGGCGACTACGAGGTGCCCGTCAAAGCCATGGTCGATTGGGTGCTCACCTGCCCCGAGGTGGACAGCACCCGCATTGGCCTGTGGGGCGTGAGCCTGGGCGGTTACTACGCACCGCGTGCAGCAGCCTTTGAAAAACGCCTCAAGGCTTGCATTGGCTTGGCCGGGCCCTACGACTTCAGCGACACCTGGGACGCCTTGCCAGACCTCACCCGCGAAGCCTTTCGCGTGCGCAGCCACTTGGCCACGCAGGCGCAAGCCAAGGAATACAGCCGCAACTTGACCATGAAAAATGGCGTGGCCCAACAAATCGAATGCCCACTGTTTTTGGTCACCGGCAAGCTCGACCGCATCATCCCTTGGCAAGACACGCAGCGCATGGCGCAAGAAGCCTCGGGGCCGGTGGAGTTGCTGATCGTCGAAGACGGCAACCACATCGCCAACAACCGCCCCTACCGCTACCGCCACCGCACCGCCGATTGGATGGCCGAGCAACTGGGCATGCCGCGCATTTGAGCCACGCCCAAACCACACACCCACACACATCAGGAGCCACCATGCCCACAGCCAAGACCTCGTTGAAGTCCACTGCATTGCAGCGCCCCTTTGGGGTCCACGCATCCCCCACCCGCCGCGTCGCCTTGGCGGTGTTGAGCGCGGCCTGTCTGGCGCCTCTTGGGGCACAGGCACAAACCTACCCCAACCGCCCCATCAAACTGATCTCGGGCGCCACCGCAGGCAGCGCGTCTGACATCGTGGCGCGCTCGGTGGCCGAGCGGCTGCAAACTGAGTTGGGCGTGTCGGTGGTGGTCGAGAACAAAGCCGGTGCAGCAGGCACGCTGGGCATCCAGGCCTTGTTGGGTGCACCGGCCGATGGTCACACGGTGTTGGTCTACACCAGCGCCCACACCGTGCTGCCCTTGATCAACAAGGTGACGTATGACCCCTTGAAAGATTTCTCAGCCATCACGCCGCTGGCCATCGTGCCCAATGTGATGGTGGTCTCGCCCGCCAAGGGTTACAAGAGCGTGCAAGACGTGATCAACGCTGCCAAAGACAAACCCGGCCAACTCAACTACGCCTCGGTGGGTCTGGGCAGCGCCACCTACATGAGCGCAGAAAAGTTCAAGTTGGCCACCGGCATTGACGCGGTGCACGTGCCCTACAAAGGCTCGCCCGAAGCCATCACCGAAACCATGACCGGACGGGTGGACTATTTCTTTGCGCCCTTGGTGTCGGCGCTGCCCATGATCAAGGCTGGCAAATTGCAAGCCTTGGCAGTGGGCACGCCCAAGCGCTCGGCCCAGTTGCCTGACGTGCCCACGCTGGCCGAGTCGGGGGTGGCCAAGGCCGACTACTTGTTTTGGACCGGCATGTTGGTGCCTTCTAAAACGCCGCGTGACGTGGTACTGCGGCTCAACCAGTTGTCCCTCAAGGCCTTGCAATCCAACGAAGTCAAAGAGCGTTTGGCCAGCTTGGGGGCAGAACCTTTGCCCATGAGCCCCGAGCAGTTTGACGCCATGATCCGCGAGGAGATGGTCGCCAATGCCGCCATCATCAAGGCGGCGGGCATCAAGTCAGAGTGACACAGCCAAGTTCAAGCCATCGGTCAATCGAGTTTGATGTTCTTTTCTTTGATCAAAGCGGCCCAACGCTGTAAATCGTCTTTGATCAACGCCGAAAACTGCTGAGGGCTGCTGCCCACGGCCTCCACCCCCATGGTGGCGAAGCTCTTTTTCACCGCCTCGTCTTGCAGCGCTGCATTGGCCGCTTTGTTGAGCTTGTCCAACACATCGGCGGGTGTGCCTTGGGGGGCCACCAAGCCGGTGAAATTGGTGATGACAAAACCCGATAAACCGGACTCCACAAAAGTCGGCACATTCGGCAAGGACTTCCAACGCACCGCCGAAGAAACAGCCAAGGCATCGACCTTGCCTTGCTCGATGTAGTTGGACGATGAACTGACCTGGTCAAACAACACATCAATCCGACCGGCAATCACATCCAGCAAGGCGGGTCCAGCACCTTTGTAGGGCACATGCAACATGGTGGTGCCGGTGACGCTTTGAAAATACTCACCCACCAAATGGTTGGAGGTGCCGCTGCCTGCAGAGGCCATGGTCAAGCCCCCAGGTTTTTGTTTGGCCAAACGCACCAAATCCGCCATGTTCTTGGCGCCCAAGCCTGGGCGCGCAATCAAGACAAAAGGTAGCGATGCCAAATGGCTGATGGGTGCCAAACCGTTGAGTGGGTCATACGGCCAGTCCGCGTACAAATTGGGCGCCACACTCAATGAGCTGTTCGAGCCCATCATCACGGTGTAACCATCGGCCGGTGAACGCATGGCCGCTTCAGCGCCAATCTTTCCACCCGCGCCGGTTTTGTTTTCCACAAACACAGTTTGGTTCATCTGCCGGGTCATGGCCGCGCTGATCACGCGGGCCGTCACATCGACGTTGCCACCGGGTGCGAATGGCACCACGATGCGAATCGGTTTGTTCGGAAACGGTTGCGCTTGAACCACGCCCATGCTCACAGCGATCAAACCAAGCCAGACACCTTGAACGATACGTAAAGACAGTTTCATAAACACCTCGTAAAACTTCGGTTGTGACACATCAAGACAGGGCCGCCAGACGACGTTGCTGACGCTCGGTCAAGCGCGCAATGTCTGCCAAATCTGCCGCAGACAGCTTGGGGCCAGGCTTGCGCACGGCGGCTGATGCAATGATGCCGCGCTGCGCAAAGATGTGTTTGCGCACGGCCAGACCCACACCCGCTTGTTGCTCGTAACGCGCCAGCGGCAGGTAAGCGTCAAAGAGGTCGTGGGCACGCTCGACATCGCCTGCTGCATGGGCGCGGCACACGTCCACCATCATCTCGGGATAGGCAAAGCCGGTCATCGCGCCATCGGCGCCACGCGTGAGTTCTTCGGGCAAGAACAAGCCACCGCCATTGCCCGTGAGGATGGACACGCGCTCCAACTCGCCACGCTCGCTGGCCGCACGAATGGCCGAGAGCTTGGCCAAGCCCGGGCAGTCTTCGTGCTTGAGCATGACGCAGTGGGGCGAGTTTTTGAGGATGTTCAAAATCACATCAGGCGACATTTGCACGCCCGTGGCCACCGGGTGGTCTTGCAGTACCCCAGGGCACCTTAGGCCCTAAGGTTTCGTTGACCATGTCGAAGTAAGCCACGATCTGTTCGTTGGTTTTGACCGTGCCGGGTGGCGCCACCATGACGCCTGCTGCGCCCATGTCCATCACGCTTTCGGTAAGTTCACGCATGGGGGCAAAACCCGCGGCCGATGCCCCCACCACCACGGGCACGCGACCGGCCACACGGGCCAGCACCTGCTTGACGAAGATGCGCGACTCTTGCGCCGTGAGCTTGGGCGCTTCGCCCATGATGCCCAACACCGTCAGGCCCGTCACACCGGTGTCCAACAAAAAGTCCACCATGCGGTCGGTACTGGCCAAGTCCAACTCACCGCTGTCTGTGAAGGGGGTCACGGTGATCAGGTAGACCCCTGTGGCGGATCGGTTCAATGCATTCATCGCAGTCTTACTCCTTGGTTGCATGCTCGCATTCTCTTGGTTTTTTAGCGGGTCATTCATGCGACACTTTTCAGGGCATGCTCAGCTCCAGCGCATGCCCAACGAGGAGTCTTTATGCCTGTCATCTCTGTCACCCTGCTGCCCGGCTACGAAGCCAAGGTGCAACACCGTTTGGTGCAACGCCTCGCTGTGACCGCACGCTCGGTGATCGCCGCGGCTGACGCGGGCACCACCGTGTTCATCCAAGAGGTCAGTACGTACCAGCGCGATGGCAAGGTGTTCACCGGGGGCGGTGCGGCACGACCTGTGGCCAGTGAGGTGGTGATGGCATTTTTGAACGCCCTGGCCGAGCGTGACTTGGACAAGGCAGCCACCTACCTGAGCGTCAACTTTGAAATGGTATTTCCAGACAATGTCCACATGCGCACCCCGCAAGAGTTGGTCGAGTGGTCACGCCCACGCTACCAATCGATCCAAAAAACCATCGCGCACCTGGACGAATCTTGGCGCGGCGATGGGGCTGTGGTGTACGCCAGTGGCCACTTGAGGGGCGTCTTCCACAACGGCGACACCTTTGAAGGCATCCGCTTCATCGACCGTTTTGAAGTGGTGGACGGCAAGATTGAACGGCAAGACGTGTGGAACGATTTGGGGGTGGTGTTGGCGGCGCGCAACTGCAGCTGAACCCGTGGGTTGCTGCTTGCTTTAGCAAAGAAGATGGCGAGAACATGTTCTCGCGACGGCGTGTGAGCTGATGTAAGCGAACTAAGCGAATCCAATAAAAAGTTCAACATAGCACTGTTGTTGTTTTTTAAAAAAGTAATCATGCAAAGCATCAAAACATATAGACACTTTAGGGTTAATTATTAGGTTTTAAAAATTAACAAAGATATTGAAAACACTTTTGTCAAAGTCATGAACTTGTTAATGCCGTGTCATAACTTTGATACGATCAGTAACAAATCAAAAGATGCTGTGCTTCAGCTTACCGATAGGCCTTAAAAAATGACAACCATATGCAGTTCTTGTGGCTTTGAATCAGCCACATTCTCAAGACTATGCCTGAAATGCGGCGCCGTCATGCCGCAAGCGACGAGCTCACCAGAAACTACACCTGCGCCTGTGGATCCAACGCCTTCGGCGCCGGCAAATCCAACGCCCAGCCCACAGCGCCAAAATTTGCCGTTCGGTTCGGTCTCTACCCCGACGGCACCGCCACCACCGCCACCACCGCCCCCTCCTCCTCCACGCCCCCCCGCTGCGGTCAAACCTGCTGCTGGGACAGCCACCACAGCATCAGCAGCAGCTCCTAACCCTGCAAATGCCAAGGGCTCGAGCACCAACATGATCGTGATCGGCGTTGTGGTTGCCGTGATCGCTGGCGCCGCCTTCATGTTCATGGGCAAGAGCACGCCCCCGGCGCCTGCCCCTTTGGCGATCAAGCCTGCCAAGCAAGCCCCAGCACCTGAAGTCACCACCACCGCCAAGGACGAATTGAACCAGCTGTTGGGCTTGGTTCGCGATGGGCGCTGGAAAGAAGTGGGCCCTAAAGTTCAGCTCATCAAGTCGATGTCGCAAGTCAGCGCTGGCAACAGCAAAGCCAGCGCAGAGGCTTCGGCTGCCGCAGATCAAACGCTGAAATCCGGCAACGCGCAAGACGCTGCCAGCCAATTTGAAAAAGCTGTGGCACTCGACGCGACCAATGCGGATGCTCGCTTTGGCTTGGGTACATCGTTGGTCAGAAGCGGCAAAGCCACTGTGGCAACGGCTGTGCTGATTGATGGCTTGCTGATCGCCCCCGACCGCGGTGCAGGCTGGTTGGCAGCAGCAGAAGTGTTTGCCGAAAACGGCAAAGACGAGGCCGCTGTTTCTTCGCTCAAGTTGGCGGTTCACTTGGCCAAGAACCGCGAAGGTGCCCTGAAGTTCTTGGGTGCTGCCAACAGCGACAACGTCCCCAGCGCCAAACTGCGCAAAATCCTCGAGTCGGCCATGCCCTCACTCAGCGGTGTTCCGGGTAAATAATTTTTGAATCGATAGCGTCCCATGAAAAAAACTCTCTCTTCAGCCTTGGCTGTATCGGCTTTCTCCCTGCTAACTTTGGGACAAGCGAACGCTCAAGAACTCAAGTCTCTAGAACTGATTTCGGGCAAGATCTCCTTAGACGCTTTGGCGGAACTCAACATCAATTTCGTACCCACCGGCGACACTGTTTGGTGTGGCATGACGGTGGACTGGGGCAACGGTGACAAGCAAGATGTTCGCCTTGGAGACGACAACCTCAAGTCATCCCCTGCCATGCTGTCGCACAAATACTCCGCTGCCGGCACCTACACCATCATGGCGCAAGGGCGCCTGTTGATCCGAGGCCTCAAGACGGCTGCTTCATGCGGGGGTAACCCTAGACCCACAATCGTGACCGTAGTTGACCAAGCGGCCTTGGCTGCAGCAGAGCGTCAACGCGTTGCATTGGAAGAAGCTGAACGCGCAAAAGCTGAAGCAGTGGCACGCGATCGCGCTTTTGCCGAAAGAGAGCTTGAGCTCAAACGCAAAGAGCTGGAGATGAAAGAAGACATGCTGCGTCGCGAAGAAGAAATGCGCAAGCGTGCGTTGGCAACCCCTGCCCCCGCACCTGCGCCTGCTGCTGCACCTCGCCCAGCGCCAGTCGCGCCAGCAGCGCCTGCCGCCCCCTTGACGCCTAAGGCCGTCAAACCAGCGGATGCTTTCTGATTCGTAAACCGTTGGATCTCAACTTATGTGTGCATCGCGACTGGATGAGATTCGCAATAAGCTGCGGGAGCAAATCAACCTAGAAACTGGCAAGTCGGCGGCCACACACAATGGGCCCGCTCTCGATGACAGATCAGGTTCGGCGAGGGATTCCATTCGAAGTCAGCGATCGCAAGCTGTTGGCGCTGCAACTGGTCGTTCAGCGTCTGCAACGCCCGCCCAGCGCGATACAGAGAACGCGGGTCACAAGGTCTCACCACGCAGTGAATGCAAGGCGCTTTGCATCGGAATGAACAAGTACACGCTGTTGAATCCGCTTGAAAATGCCACCCGAGATGCACAAGACATGGCCTCGGCAATGAATCATCTCGGCTATGAGGTCACAAGTATTTTTGACCGCGATTCAATATCGACAAAAAATTACCTTGACAGATTTCTTGCTTCGATTGAAGCCGGGGATGATGTGGTGTTGACATTTGCCGGACATGGCGCATCTTTCAACTCTGAGCCCCATTTATTTCCAATTGATGCCGCTCACCCGCACGAGGCCATCAATTTGTACTCCGAGTTCATCGATCGGCTGAAGTACACACAAGCCAAGTCAGCCATCATCATCATTGACGCATGTCGAAACCAAGAGCGACTGAATGTCGAGGACACGCTCAGCACAGGCAATCCAACGGATGAAGAGGATTGGGAAATGTTGGAAGAGTGGTTTGATCAGTTGAACAACCCAAGCTCCCAAGCCCATGCCAAACACCGAGGCTTGGCCAAATCGGCTGACTCTAGCTTTGGGCATGGGATCATATTTGCAACATCGCATGACACGGGTGCAAGCGATGGCACAGGTGGGATTGAGAACGGACTGTTCACCCACTTCTTCAAAAATGAAATTCTGAACCCTCAACTCAGCCTGACCGAAATTTTCAACAACGTCAGACGAGAGGTGATGGAAAACTCAGACGGACGCCAAAGGCCGTCTTTTCATGATGAGTTGTCTGAAGGATATTACTTTTACCCACGGTGAGCTCTTGTCGACTGGCCAACGCATAGCCACTGACGCGCCGGCCAACTTTTTTGAAGCCATCAAACCATGTCAAAATTTTGTGCAGGAAGCTCAGCTGTACCGACTTTGGCAAAAACAGGGGGTCGCACCAGAGGTGCCGGCACTTCGTTTTTCAAGATGTAGACAGACTCGATAAAGTCAAACCACCCAGCTGCGGCACTCGAATCAAACGCAGCCTCGGAATTCGGATTGACAAAAAACAAACGCATTTGTGAGTGCGCTGTTTTGTCAAACTGGCCTTGCATCTGATGCTCCCAAATCGCCAACAAATGACGACCGTCTTGTATACCTGCACGCCCTTTGACGTACTCGATAAAGGCGTACTCTGAGTCTTTGAGCGACGCATCCACAATCCATTGACGATAGACCTCCAGCTCGGCTTTTCCAGCGTCCGAACAAAACGGGTAACGAGGATCTGTCTGAATATCAGTCATGGGTGTGTTGTACCGAGAATTTGAATTTTTCGAAACTGTCGATCAATTCATTTTTCACAAATGAATTCAGGTAGTCCCATTGCAAGACATTCACCGAGTAGTCGCAATAGCTGCCGCGCACCAAGTATTTATCTGCAGTGCCCAACCACAGATCAGGGCCTGCATCTCTGAACACCAAATCGGCTTTGAATTCAAAGAAGAATTTCTCCCAACTCAGGAAACAATTCTTGCCATCCAACTTCATAGCGCCACCACCAGATTTGGCGATATGGAAAAGTCCATGGGCAGACATCAGGGTGACTGCCTCATGAAAGTCAGCCAATTGTCCAGACTCAGACCATAGTGCGTGCTGCGCATCCAATCCGACCGCCACCAAGGGGGCGCCAGAACTCTTCGCAGCAGCCCATAGATCAGCATGCAAGGTTGCGTCGATTTCTGAGGCCATCACCACCGTTTTAGGCGCAGTCTCGCTGCAGTATTGCGTGGCCATGGCAAATCTCAGCAAAAACTCGTGCAACGCATTTGAGCGCTCGTGCCAACGCTGGCGCATGAGCTCTAGACGTGGGTCAACTTGAGGTACTTCGGGCACCTCCTCCTCGGGGGGCTCTACAAATTTCGCGGCAACCACGGGCTCTTGTATCGCCACAATCTCTGGCTCTGGCTCTGGTGGCGATTGGTTGGCACCACAAAATCCACAAAAAGCCAAATCCTCATCAATGCTTGCACCACAACTCACGCATGGAACGCCTTCGGGCTCTTCGTCCTCGTCTTCAAGAACATTCGCCGGGGCGTCGCCTTGCGCTTGCCCACACTCAGCACAAAATTTTGCGTTCTCAAGGTTGTTTGCACCGCAGTGCCGGCATTGAATCAGCCCTTCGTCTGAGGTCTCGTCATCTTCAATGTCGTCTTCTTCTTGTGACTGATCTGCGTGCAAGACCGAACCGCACTCCGCACAAAATTTGGCGTGCGCGTGGTTTTCAGCGCCACAATTGCTGCACGTTACGCGGCCTTGGTGTTCTGTAATTTCAGACTCTGCCTGCACCCCGTCATCGATAAAATCGGCTTCATCCTCGGGGTTTTGCACCTCGGGTGCCGCAAAAGCAGGTACCTCTTCAACTCGCTCAGCAAACGACTTGGGGGCAGCGGCACGCACCGGTTCAGGCGCCAAGGAAAACACCTGACCCAGTAAAAACTCCAGCCTGCTGTAGAGGTCTTCAATCGAGTCGGGCCCCTTGTAGCGACGCATGTCAAAGCGCAAACCCGGAAAGCTGCTACTCGCAGAAGCATTGCCCAACGAGATGACATAACTCTGCGGACCAAAGCGTTGACGAAACACGCCTTGCTGGGTCTCTTCAAGTTCACCCCATTGATAACGCTCCACCATGGCAATGTCCGTACCTGAATGCTCCACCACCGTGATGCCTGTCAGCGAAAAGACCGTGGCTTTGCCTGCGAAACCCACGATGAATTCTTCATCGTCAAGTTGCACACCCGCAGGCTTTTCACACACCATGCCCACGATGTCGCGATCGAGCAGCAAAGGCGTGAGTTCATTGAGTAATTCAAACGCAAAATCAACCGCCGAAAAAACCCCTTTGCTGGCGGATGATGAGGCCAACGCACTGAATTTACGCAGCAACTCAAAGGTTTGCTCAACAGCATCGTGCAGTGTCTCAATCGAAGCCTCTGAAGGACTTGACGCGGCCTGAGCTGCGACGGCAACCACGGGTTCTGGCGCCAAAAGCTCTTCAGTCGCCGCAGGGGCCTGGGCCAAGGAGCGTCCGCAATTCAAACAAAAAGCTGACCCACTGGGATTGTCCAGTTTTCCGCATCCTTGGCAGCTGAGCCCATGTGCTTTGGACGCCACAGACGAGCGCTCAGTAGCGGCAGATGCAGCCAAGATCATGCCTGGAGCGCGCATATTGGCCGGCGGCGCCTTGGGCAAGCCACCTTCGCTAGGCATCCACACCACTTTGAGAAGCAGCCAGTTGTCGCCGCTGCCCTTTTCGTCTATCTCCGCAGAAGCAGCCCCGCTACTGGAACTGTATTCGGACACTATCTTGGCCGTGACGTTGTTGGTCACGTTGCTGACGTAGGTATCTCTTTTATTTGGATCGGCGACCTTGAGTTGAAAATCGGAAGCGCGAAATTTCGCTGTTTCCCCTGCCATCCCCTCAACCGAAACCACCAGCTTGCTGATCAGCTTGGTGCCTGGTGTTTTGAACACGTAGGTAGACTGCAGATGGCAGCGAGTACCTGGACCTAGAAGATCCTCATGATCGATTTCGAAGTCATCGTGCTGAACCGTTTCTTCGTCGTCCCATTCGAGCTTGATGCGCGAGAAGTAATTTCTCTCGGACGTGTTGGTGAACTCAAATTGCAGCAAGGTGTTTTGACCAGCAACACCCTCGGCTGATTGATTGAACCTGAGCTGAAATGATTTCAGGTGCTCAATGTCTTTGATGCTGGCTAAAAAATCATTCCTGATCTGTTGGTGTGCCTTGTACGAAACTTTGAGTTGGTAGCGCAAGAGCGTGAGCTCTTTGTCGTACTGCCCATTGGGATCACGGGCCAACATTTTTTCCACCTGCGATTTGTACTTCGCCCGCGGAAGATCCAAATCCAAAGCTTCCACGCTTTGCCAGTCTGCGCGGCAGACAGGACAAATCGTATCCTCAGGAAAACGTTCGCTATTGCAACACAAACAGAGGGTCATAACAGTCAGTCGCCGCTTTGCTTCTGAACGTTTCCACCACATGAAACGCAAAAACGATCATCTTCCGTACCCGCAGCATTGCACTTCACGCAGGAATAGCGGGTGGCTTTGACCGCCGCGGTGTAGACATCCGCCATTTTTTCAATGGTGGTGGTGGCCGCAGCGCGTGAGCTCTGCACAGCCTCTTTCATGCCATCGTTGGAATGGGCGGCAGAGGCTGACGCTACCTTGGACATGTTCTCCATCGAGCTGGTGTTGACACGCTCTGCAATGTCCGCGGCGGCTTTGTAACCGGCATTGGCCTCGCCCGCCGTGGACTGCGCCACATGCATCATGTTGCCCATGGCTTTGTCGCTGGTTTGCTGCACGCGGTCGGCGGCAGATTCATGCGCGCGAATCGCACTGTCTGCACTTTCTTTCTGCATCTGAAGCATGCGCTCAAACATGGCCGCTTGCATCTCGGCTGTCGCCTGAGCAGCCGCGGCTTTGGCTTCGGCAATTTGTGCGCCAGATTGCAACTCGGCTTGTGCTTTGGTCGAGTCTGAATGCGAAGCGGCAATGGCTTTGATCATGTCAGCAGAGGCCTGCCCTCCGCCACCGGCCTTGGCCAACTCGGCGGCTTGCATGGCCAGCATTTGAACTGCATCCAAGTTTTTCATCGCGTCAATCTTGACCTGCTCCAATGCATTGGCTTCTTTGGTCAGATTGAGTTGTTGTTCATTCTGTTGCTGGGTTTTCTTAATCTCTTGTTCATGCTCTTGCTGCGCCATTTGCGCTTCCATAGCCGCCAATTCTTTGAGCTTGTCGACGCGGCGCTTTTCCTTGCGGTCTTCTAGGTCTTCGTCGATGTTGCCCAATTGCTCTTTGCGCTTGACGTCAAGGCGATCTCTCTCCTCTTGCGCCTTTGTTTCCAGACGAATTCTCTCGTCTTCCACGAAAGATTCATCCGTGATGTCACGGCGTTTGGCGCGGCTTTGTGCTTCGCCGGTCAAGTCGCTCAAGTCGATGTCGTGTTGGGCGACTTTTTTCTCAAGCGTCATGTCATGATCGACATCGTCAATTTGATCGCCACGCTTGGCTTTGGCTTGCTCTCTTAAGTAGTCTTGCTCACGCAACTCCTTGTCACGCTGGCGAGCAAACAGCTCTTTTTCTGCATCGTCAGTGATGGCCGCTTTGCGCAAATCGGTGCTGGTTTCAAGCTGATGGTCGTCCAAGTCGAGCTCGGCCAACTGCTTCTTTTTATTTTGTTCTTGACGTTTTTGTGCCAACTCTTGGCTGTCTTCATTCTGGATACGCTGCATCACCAGATTGAAGGTCGACTGCTCCAACTCGATTTGGCTTTGTTCGATCGCCAAATATTTTTGATCCGCCTTGATCTCACGCAGCTTCTCAGCCAGCAAGGCTTCTGTATTGAAGAACCATTCATCTTCTGCGGTACGCAAATCCACCACGGTGAATCCGGTGACGTAGCCACGCCAGTCTTTTACCAGTTTGTCGTTGAGCTCGTTGCTCAGTTGAGCCAACATGACAGGCCGCATCAAGGTCGGCACATCGTAGCGACGCAATATGGGTCCTAAGATGCTGATCACGTGATCGGTGATTTGGGCATCAGAGATGTTGATTTCGGGGACGCCTTCTTGGGCAGATAAGGGTTTGAGCGAGCGATCAATCATCATGCTCAAACGCAAGGTCAGCTGCTCGCCGCCTGAGGCTTGCAAAAAGTTTGTCTTGCTGCTCGCTTGCAAGTGAGAAACGTCAGCGGCACACTTGCCGCAAAAATTAGCTCCGGTTCGCAAGGGATGGCCACAGCCAGGACAAGCCAAGGCAGATTTACTGATGTCGAGTTGGTGGCGCTCACCCAGTTTGCCGCGATTGAAGATGCACACTGCCGTGATGCCCGCTTGGCTTGCCAATTGCGTACGAATATAAAGGCCCGCTCCTGCGGGGTCAGAGGGAATCGACTCAAGGCTGATACTGGGGAGAATGCCTTTTTCAATCAGCGCCACTGCGGCGTCAGCGAACTCCAAACAAGACAGCGCAGTTCGGGTGCCAAGAATTCGCTCTTTGAACAAGGCCACATGCTCTTTGTTCTCAGGGTCCACCCAAAATTCCAAACGCAAGTGGGCATCAGGCAATCCAGGGACTGGGATCGGAAGGGTTTTGCTCAAAAGCGGGGAATTCCGAAAATCCAGCATCACATAAATTTGTGTCGCCTTCTTTTTCTTTTCGACGTCTTCTTTTTTCTCACCAAAGAGTTTGACTTTCCAATCATTCCAAATGGAGCCAAAAAATCCCCCTGTCGAAGGACTCTCATCTTTATCGCTCTTGTCCGTCTTTTGCTTTTGGCCCTTGACTTCTTCAAAAACACCGTTGACTACCTTGTAGGCCCAATAGCCCATGCTGGCCTGCGACTTAGATTTGTTGCCTTCGCTTTGAACCCGTTCTTCAGTCAACTCGTAGATGAATTCGCCCATGCTGTTGACGTTGGACAAGGCACCGCCCACACCTGCTGTTTCAGCCTGTGATTTGCCACAAGACTTGCAAAACATGGTGCCGGCTAAATTCAAAACCCCACAATGGCGGCAGTTTTGTGGCTCAGGAGCCTTTGTGCCACACAGGTTACAAAACTTTGTACCTTCGTTGATTTCGTTGGAGCATTTGGAGCACTTCATGGCGATCCTTTGGTTGTCAGTTGATGGGTCAATTCACCTTGGCCATTGATGGCCAAGATAAACAATTCTTTCGTGGCTGGAAATTTTTTCGATTTCCCAGAGATTCGAAAACTGTGTTCATCTTCGAAGCGGATTTCTTCAAAATCGCAGTCGTCAAAATCGACTTGGATGGCGCCTAAAAATGATTCAATCTTTTCGCGATCCTTGAAGCCACTGAGCTGTTGCAAGGCGTCATCTCGTTCTAAAAGAAACCGCTGCGCCCGGCTGGAGAGTCGACCTCTGTAATTGTCGCGTACTCTGTCCAAGGCACTGCCACCTGACGCCTCCCCGCCAGAGCGTCGGCTTCTGATCCGGTCCAGCATGGACTCTTGGGGGCTTGCGGTTGGCAACACCGATGCAGCTGCCGCTCGCTTGAGCTGATGCCAAGGCGCGCCAAACAAATTGAACGACAGCACACTTTTTTGCGCCACTTCATCGTACACAGACGTGGCATCCAGCGTGGCTCTCTTGGCGCTGCTGAGGGCTTCGCCAAAGGCTTGCCCCTCGCGCAAAGCCTTGAAAAAGTGCAAGGCAATCAAGTCTGCGCCGCACAGTTCGCTGCCCGATGAGCCCCAAGCAATCACCGAGCAGCCCACAAAGGCCTTGCCGCCATGGGCAAAAAAACTCTCCACCATGCTGGGCTCGTCATAGCCCATGGCACCCCCGTAACAAGCCTCACTCAACAAAATAGCTTTGTTGAAATCTTGGATGGTGTCAGGCTGCATGATCTCTGTATAACCCCAGTCGCCTTCACCTACCCAATTGGGTTCATCGGCGGAGCCGTGCACGTTAAAGAGCAACACGGCTCCAGGTGAAATACCAGCGTCTGAAATTTCACGGCGCAAATCGTCTTCTTCCCAATCGGGTGAAGCCAACACCCCCTTGGAGGAAAGCCCAGAAAAATCTGGCTCATCAAAGAGCTTGCCCGCAGAAGTTGAACCGGTGAAGCCTTGCACAATGGTTTGGGTCGCCTCAGACCAACACTGAGCGGTCACGGCAAAGGCAAAGGCAACGCCGGGGTCCACCGACACCGGCGCTTCCAGCAACGCGGGCAGCACGACGGACATGTCGGTGCTTGGAATGCGTCCCACGGCGATGGGAGAAATCGCCGTCAAGATGTCTTCTGGTTTGAATTCTTCGCGCAAACCATAGAGCGCATCGGTCCAGCAAAATGGATCTCGCCCCCGACAAGGATTGGAGGGATTGTTCACTTTGAAGGGCGGTACTTCAGACCAATCGCCAATCAGACACACATATTTCAAATCTCCGCGAGCCTGCAACCGTTGCACCGCTTGGTGTGCTTTTTGGTGCGCCGTGTCGGGATCGTCAACGCGCACGATGTCCAAGGGTTTGGCGAGGTGCTGCTGGAAGGCTTTGTCGAGTTCAAGGGCCGTGTGCGCAGGGGCAACGAACAAGGTGTGGGACACAGCCACCCGGGCAGAAGCCGCCACAGTGAGGCTGGAATGGGTCGGTCGTGAAGCGGGCTGACAGTGCTCACAACTGGCTGCGCCAAGACGAAGGGGCTTGCCACATTGGGTGCAAAAACTCATGGTGCCAACTCCGTATCACCCAGCGGTTCAGCAGGTGGTTGCTGCGCCAACAATTGCGCAGAAAAATCAGGCTCGAGCACCAAACGCCAGTGCCCCCTTAAATCGTCGGCAACCCCTGTCAAGACTACGTGCTGATCAAGCAAGGGAATCAAAGGTTTTGCCAGTTGGCGCACCGGCGTTTTACGCACATGCACGCGGTACTGCCTTCCCTCTGCGCAGACCAAGACAGGGTAAAGCCCCTCAGACTTTGAGCCCTCAAAGAGCAAAGCCATCGTCAATTGACCCTGCAACGTGACCAACGGCGGTTTAGACATAGGGGAATTCAAGCATCATCATTCAGCGCGATGGCGCTAAAAGTTGCTCGCGCGCTCTTTGGAAACCTGGGCAGGTTCAGGTTTAGCGTAGTCGAGCGAAGAGACATTGCTGTTTTCTTTGGAGTCCCAAGACTTGTTTGGGGATGAGACCACATAACTCACCGTCAACAAAACCAAGAAAGAAAATACAAGCGATATCCAATAACCCGAAGTACGGTTGGTTAGAGCCCGCTGATACACATGCTTGGACAGTTCAACCCATGCATGGCTGGGGTGTGTGTTGGCGACCAGAAACGACGGATTGGCTTGTTGCAGGCTAGGTGTGTTGACCTTGCCAAATGGCATGCGCACAACATGTCCAAGATAAGGTTGAAGGCTTACACCACCATGCGTTATCAAATTCAGCGGTTCCGCACACCGAAGACATAGTCGGGCAGTGTGGGTGTTGGAGTGCTCACAAGAGGAACAAATACGAGTCATGCTGCGCAAAAAAATACGTCAAATTAATAGTTGAATCGTAATACAAAAATCAAAAATGAAAGGCTTGTGTAATGAGACATTTAGTCCAAACCAACGCATACAAATACTACCAATTAACTCAAATAAATCTTTTGTGCAGTCAATGAGGATTACTAGGGACTCAATATGCATCGACAAATACACAGCCCCCTCACCTAGGCGCTCAAATTGCACCAAGCTATAGTGTCAAAGACAAAGGGGCAACTAGCCCAACAAGCTTGCAAGTTTTTGATTCACCTTATCGCAAGCATTCACCCATGCGCAATATTCATTCTAGGTTTGCATCCATTTTCCTTTGCTTGGCGCTTTGCATGTGCGTCCAAATTTGTGCTGCCCAAACACAATCAACCTCCGTGGTTCAAATCACACCACAACGCGATGAGGTCAAGATTGGCGCCTACCTGACCTCGCTCTACAACATCAACCAATCGCGCGGCACCTTCAGCGCTGACCTGTGGATTTGGGCTTTGTCCAACCCCAAGACCAATTACAAGATTGAGGAAGCTTTGGAGATCAACTACATCTCCAACGAGTTCCCAAGAACTTTCTCGGGCTACTACACCGAACCCGTGACGCCAGACGTCAAGATTGAGCAACGCAAAATACAGGGTGTGTTTTTGCATGATTTCGACATGGAAAATTTTCCATTCGACAAGCAACGTCTCAAAATTTCTTTCGAAGATTCATCCAACGACCTGACCAAAATGGTCTACACCGCCGACACGCAAAGTGGCTATGACCCTGCCATCTCCATCGATGGGTGGATCATTCAAAACCTGACCGCCACGCAAGAAGTCAAGGAATACAACAGCAATTTCGGTGTGTTCACCAAACCCGATCATGTTCAGTATTCGCGCATCGTCGTCACGGCCGAATTGATGCGTGATTCGTCAGCTATTTTTCTCAAACTCACACTGGGGCTGCTGATTGCCGTGTTGGTCGCTTTGTGTTCTTGCTTGATGCCCACCCACAGCGAAGATATTTTCAGTGGACGCATGGGCTTGCTCGGCGGGGCGCTGATTGCAGCCGTCGTCAACCAACAGTTTGCCGATGCATCGCAAGGCAACACCACCACGGTGACGCTGGTGGACAAGCTGCACATGCTAGGGATGTTTGTGATGATCACCTTGCTCGGCGCAACCTCGCAGTCGCGGCGTCTGTATGAACTGCACAGCGATGGCACGGCGTCTAAGCGCTTTGACCTGCAAGCGCTGAGCGCTTGCAGTGCGCTCTTTTTTGGGGTGAGCATGGCCTTGGTGGCCTTGGCCATTCACAGAGCACGCAACGCCTAAAAGGCCGCACCCTATGACCACAACGCCACCCCACGGATTCATGGTGCTGCACAGCAACCAACTTGAAGGTTTGCGCGACCTGATGGTTCAGTTCATCCAAAACAACCCCTTGCCGCCCTTGGTGCCTGAGGTGCTGTTGGTGCAAAGCAATGGCATGAAGCACTGGTTAGAGCTGGCCTTGGCCAGCGACCAAGCCTTGGGTATTTGCGCCGCCACCCAGATTGAACTGCCATCGGCACAACTGTGGAAAATTTACCGGGCCGTGCTAGGGCCAGACGTGGTCCCCAAGCACATGCCACTGGACAAGTCCCCTTTGGTGTGGCGTTTGATGCGACGACTGCCCGCTTTGCTGAATCAAGCCGCCTTTGAGCCCTTGGCGCGTTACTTAGGCAACGAAGGGCAAGAAGCACCCCACGGACGGCGCACCTACCAACTGGCTGCGGAGCTGGCGGATGTTCTGGATGGCTACCAAAACTACCGCGCCGACTGGCTGGACGACTGGGCCCAAGGACACGATGTGTTGCGCACGTCGAACGCGCCGAGCACGCCAATCTCAGCCACACACAGTTGGCAGCCGGCTTTGTGGCGTGACTTGCTGGATGACTTGGCTGCTGACACGGATCGACCTGCGCTTGAAGGCCACTTTCAGTCGCGTGCCGATGTTCACTCGGCTTTTCTCAAGGCCTTGCAAGAACTGCCCGAAGGCGCCCGACCTGCAGGTGTGCCCCCGCGCCTGATGGTGTTTGGCGTGAGCTCGTTGCCGATGCAAACCGTCGAAGCCCTGGCAGCTTTGGGCCGTGTCTGCCAAGTCTTGATGCTGGTGCAAAACCCATGTCAACATTTCTGGGGCCATGTGGTGGAAAGCCGGCGTCCATTGGCCGCCTGGATCCGTCAACGCCAAGCGCACAAACCCAATCTGCCAAAACCAAGCCCCAGCGGGGCGATGTCCGAAGAACGTCAATACCAGTTGCACACGCAAACCAACCCTTTGCTAGCGGCTTGGGGCAAGCAAGGGCGTGACTATTTGCACTTGCTCGATGGGTTTGACGATGTCGCGCGCTATCGACACGCATTCCAACGGGTGGATGTGTTCGTCGATCCTTGTCAAACCGCAGGCGAACAAAATCGCCCTGCCACACGCTTAGAGCATTTGCAATCTGATTTGCTCAACCTCAACCCAGCCCCAGAACAGCCGCGGGCTTTGCCAATCCATGACCACAGCATTGAGTTTGTGCAAACCCACTCGGCGCAACGCGAAGTGGAGGTGTTGCACGACCGCTTGCTGAGTTGGTTAGACCAAGATCCCGAGTTACAACCCAACCAAATCATGGTGATGGTGCCTGATATGGCGCTGTTTGCCCCTCATATCAACGCCGTATTTGGGCGCTTCTCTCCCACCGCAGCGCGGCATATTCCGTATTCGGTGGCAGACACCACACCGCGCACCGAACCCTTGGTGCAAGCGCTAGATACCTTGCTGCAATTGCCTCAATTGCGCATCACGCGCTTGGAATGGTTGAGCTTGTTCGAAGTCGATGCCGTGCGACAACGGTTTGGACTCGACGAAACGGATGTGACGCAAATCGACCAATGGCTCGTTCAAGCAGGTGTGCGCTGGGGCCTGGACGCACCGCAACGTGCAGCTTGGGGCATGGACCCTGAACTGGCAGATGCGGCCCAAAATACCTGGCTGTTTGGTTTGCAACGTTTGTTGCTCGGATACGCCAGCGGCGCTGTAGACCTCGCATCACCCCAATCGCCATCTGTGTGGCAAAGCACACTGGCTTGGCCAGCCATCAACGGCCTGGATGCACGCGTGATGGACGGCTTGTTGCAAAGCCTGCGTGCCATCGAACATGCCCTGACACCTTTGCAACAAGCGCACACACCCGCTCAATGGATGACGGTGCTGCAACACTTGGTCGAACAGTTTTTCAAACCTGTTGAAGAGCGCGATCAACGCTTGCTCGAAAAGGTCATGGCCCCACTTGAAAAATGGCTGGCCGATTGCCAACTCGCGCGGCTCGATACCCCGCTGCCTTTGGTCGTGCTGCGTGAGCATTGGCTCGGTCAATTGCAGCAACCTGCGATGCACCAACGCTTTTTTGGCGGGGGGGTGCAATTTGCCACCTTGATGCCCATGCGCTCAATTCCTTTCAAGGCCATGTGCTTGCTGGGCATGAACGATGGAGACTACCCGCGCAGCCAAACCCCACGTGACTTTGACCTGATGAGCGAGGCCACCTTGTGGCGCACCGGCGACCGATCGCGTCGCGAAGACGATCGCTATTTGTTTCTCGAAGCCTTGCTCTCTGCGCGCGACAAGCTCTACATCAGTTGGCAAGGACGACGTTCCAGCGACCACGAAAAAATGCCGCCCTCGGTGTTGGTTTCGCAACTCATGGACTCCCTCAACTTGGCTTGGGACACAGCTTGCGAGCACCCGTTGCAACCTTTGCAAGCCTTCTCGCCCCAATACTTTCACGAGGGCACGGTTTTTTCAACCTATGCCGACGACTGGCAGCAAGCGCGGCAAACCACAGCACGTGATCAGTCCCAGCACAGCCCAAGCCTACCCCCC